>NZ_JAELTR010000005.1:0-124234 GCF_016428945.1 Chromobacterium sp. ASV23 | reverse complement strand
GCCGCTGCCAGGATGACGCCGGGCGCCGGCGCCTTCGCCCAGTTTGCCGGGGTGAGGCTGAAGGTGGAGCAGGGCGAGCTGCGGCAGGCGCTGATAGGCGGCCAGCCGATTGATCCGTCCAAGACCTACCGCATGGCGATCAACAGCTTCATGGCGGCGGGCGGCGACGGTTATCCCAAGCTGAACCAGCATCCGGGCTACGTCAACACCGGCTTTGTCGATGCCGAAATCCTGAAGGACTTTGTCGCCCAGCATTCTCCCATCCAGGCGGCTCGCTACGCGCCGGGCGACGCGGTGCTGCGGCGTTAAGTCTGCGTGCTTGAGATCACCCATGCAGCCCCGCTTTGGCGGGGCTTTCCTTTTCCTGTCGACGGGGCCGTTTGCGTGTGTAGTGCCGACGCTACTTTTACGCCGGTTTGCCGCCGGTCAAGGAAGCATTTCTTGTCGCGGCTAACCGGCTTGAGGCGACTCTCGCGCCGGTGGTATGGTGGTGGTGTTAGCAGCGTAGGCATGTTGTCTGGTTCTTGCGCTGCCCTGACTGTCCACTATTTCAGGTTGCGATCATGACCAAGCCAAGAGCCGTATATCTGCAATCCGGCGGACCTACCGCCGTTCTGAACGCTTCCGCCCAGGGCGCCATCGAGACCGCGCGCCGTCTGGGCCTGTCCCTGTATGCCGCCTTTGACGGGCTGGCGGGCCTGCTGGAAGGGCGCCTGTGCGATACCGACGGCGTGTCCGACACCGCCATCGCGCAATTGGCCTTCATGCCTGGCGGCAGCTTCGGCGTCAGCCGCCGCATGATAGGCACGTTCGAGGAAGCGCCGGAAGACTGGCTGCGCCTGCGCGACGTGCTGGCCAAGCATGACATCCACTATTTGCTGATCAATGGCGGCAACGGTTCGCTGGGTTGCGCCGAGCGGCTGGTCGATTTTGAAAAGCATACCGGCTACAAGCTGGGCGTCATCGGCGTGCCCAAAACCATTGACAACGACTTGGTCGGCACCGACAACAGCCCGGGCTACGGCTCGTCCGCCAAGTTCCTGGCCAGCGCCATGCGCGAGGTGGGCCTGGATATGACCAGCATGGGCTGGGGCCGCGTCTTCATCATGGAAACCATGGGCCGCCATACCGGCTGGCTGGCCGCCGCTTGCGCCGCGTCTTCGCGCAGCCCGCAGGAAGCGCCGCATCTCCTGTTGCTGCCGGAGGTGCCGTTCGACGAGCAGCGCTTCCTCGCCGCGCTGGATGCCAGTCTGGCCAAGTATGGCCAGTGCGCCATAGCGGTGGCCGAGGGCATCACCGGCAAGGACGGCCGTTTTGTCGCCGAGGCCAAGAAGTCGGAAACCTACGGTCACGAGCAGCTGGGCGGCGCCGGGCACTGGCTGGCGCAGCTGATCCTGCGCGAGCGCGGCATCTCCGCCCACGTGGCGCAAGTGGATTATCTGCAGCGCGCCGGCGGCCACCTGGCTTCCACTACCGACGTCCGCCAGGCCTATGTGATGGGCGAGCGCGCGGTGGAGTGGCTGTTGGCCGGCAAGACCGGCTTGATGGCCGGCATCAAGCGCCTGAATGACCACCCTTACTGTTGGGACGTGGTCGAGGTGCCGCTGTCGGAAGTCGGCGACAAGGAAAAGCGGCTGCCGCCGGAGTTCATCGGCGAGGATGGTTTCAGCGTCACCCGGGCCTTTCTCGATTACGTCAAGCCGCTGATGGAAGGCGAGCGCATTCCGCCGTTCAAGGACGGTCTGCCGGATTACCGCCCCATCGCCTGGCCCAAGGTATAAGGCAGTTTGATGTCGCCAACCGCCGGCTTTGCCGGCGGTTTTGCTTTGCGGCTGCAGCGCGCGCCGCGCATCTGTTACAATCACCCTCTTTTTGACCGATCACAATAGGTTTCAGACATGCTCAGCTTGTACAACACACTGACCCGCCAGAAGGAAGCGTTCAAACCCATCGAACCCGGCAAAGTGCGCATGTACGTCTGCGGCATGACCGTCTACGACCTCTGTCACATCGGCCACGCGCGCATGCTGGCCGCCTTCGATGTGATCTATCGCTGGCTGAAAGCCTCCGGCTACGACGTCGCCTATGTGCGCAACATCACCGACATCGAGGACAAGATCATCAAGCGCGCGCTGGAGCGCGGCATCACGCCGGAGCAGCTGGTGGAAGAAACCATCGCCGACATGCACCAGGATGCCGCCGCGCTGGGCCTGCTGCCGCCGACCTACGAGCCGCGCGCCACGCATCATGTCGGCGGCATGGTCGCGCTGATCGAACAGCTGATCGCCAATGGCAAGGCCTACCCGGCCGCCAACGGCGACGTTTACTACGCCGTACGCGAGTTTGAAGGCTACGGCAAGCTGTCCGGCCGCACGCTGGACAAGCTGCGCGCCGGCGAGCGCGTGGAAGTGGACCCGAACAAGCGCGATCCGTTGGACTTCGTGTTGTGGAAGGCGGCCAAGCCGGGCGAGCCGTCGTGGGACAGCCCGTGGGGCAAGGGCCGTCCGGGCTGGCACATCGAGTGCTCGGTGATGAGCTGCCACCATCTGGGCGAGCATTTCGACATCCACGGCGGCGGCGAAGACCTGCAGTTCCCGCACCATGAAAACGAAATCGCCCAGTCCGAGGGCGCCCACGGCCATCAGTACGTCAATTACTGGCTGCACAACGGCTTCATCAATGTAGACGGCGAGAAGATGTCCAAAAGCCTGGGCAATTTCTTCACCATCCGCGATGTGCTGCAGCACTTCGACGGCGAAGTGATCCGCTTCTTCATCGTGCGCAGCCACTACCGCAGTCCGGTCAACTACACCGACAGCATCCTGAACGACGCCAAGCAGGGCTTGACCCGTCTGTATACCGCTCTGCGCGGCATCGAATTGCCGGCATCGCAGGGCATTGATTGGAACAACGCCTACGCCGCCCGCTTCAAGGTGGCGATGGACGATGACTTCAATTCTTCCGAAGCCGTGGCCGTGCTGTTTGACTTGGCAGGCGAAGTCAACAAGAGCCGCGATCCGCAACAGGCGCGGCTACTGAAGGATCTGGCCGGTGTGCTGGGCCTGCTGGCGCGCGATCCGGACGCCTTCCTGAAGGGCGGCGTCAGCGAGGGCGAGCTCTCCGCCGAGCAAGTGGAGGCGCTGATCCAGGCCCGCAAGGATGCCCGCGCGGCCAAGAACTGGGCCGAGTCCGACCGCATCCGCGACGAGCTGACCGCCAAGGGCATTGTGCTGGAAGACAGCGCCGCCGGCACCACCTGGCGTCGCGCCTGACCGTTATTTGCCCCGCTTGGCTTGTCAAGGGCGGGCAAACGGCGGATAATGCCGCGTTTAGCAAGCAGTACAGGCAAAACCCCTGTACCCGATTAGAAAGGTAGAGAGATGAAAACCGATATTCACCCGAACTACAAAGAACTGTCCGTTACCTGCTCCTGCGGCAACCAGTTCGTGACCAAGTCCACCATGTCCAAGGACGCCTTCTCCATCGAAGTGTGCTCCAGCTGCCACCCGTTCTACACCGGCAAGCAAAAGATCGTGGACACCGCTGGTCGCGTGGACAAGTTCAACCAGAAGTTCGGCAGCTTCTTCAAGCGCTAATATCAGCGCTTGTCGTACGAAGTATCCGAAAGAGGCAGCTGCGGCTGCCTTTTTTTGTTTGCGGCCATCAAACCTTAGGGCTTGACCCATGAAGCCACTGCACATTGTCTACTTGTCCCACGGCGGCAAGAAATATCACGACCAGACTCGCTTCTCCATATTGACCCTATTGCATCTGCTATTGCTTCAGCAGCGGAGCGATATCCGCATCGTGGTATACACCGATGACCCCGCCGCTGTGCCTGCACACGAGCTGATTCTGGTAAAACCGCTGACGGCTGGGCAGTTGCGCGAATTCAGGGGCGAATTCGATTATGTTCACCGTATCAAATTGATGGTGATGCAGCAGGCTTGCCGCGAGCTGGGCACGGCCTTGGTGTATGTCGATTGCGATACCCGCTGGCTGAGCCTGCCAGACAAGGCGTTTGACGCGCTGCGCGCTGGTGGGGCTTGCTGCATGCATGTGCGTGAGGGTGAACTGAGCGACGCTTTCTTCCCGGCTTACCGTGCCGCCGTGCAGCAATACCGAGAAGCGCTGGCTCGGCGTGGCGTCTCCCGGCTGGAGCCTCTGGAGATGTGGAACTCCGGCGTGATAGGCACGCCTGCCGGCGCAGACGATTTCTACGCCAGTGTGCTGGCGGTGAGCGACTATCTGCTTCCTAGGCTGTCTCCGCGCAATTGGACCGAACAGTTCGCGTTGTCGCTGGCGGCGTGCAGCCGCTACGCCATGATGGAACTGGGCGCGCCGCTGCATCATTACTGGAACTACAGCTATGAGGCGCCTATCTATCTGAACGAACTGTTTGGCGCGATGGATGCCGGCTGGCCGGTGGCTCGTCAGGCTGAGTACTGCTTCCGAGTGGAGTGGGACGAGCAGCGGCTGAAGCAATTGCAGGCCGCGCCTGAGCACAAGCAGCAGCGCCGCCGCAATAAGTGGCGTGGTTCTATCGCCAAACGCAAGATTGACCTGCGCGTTCTGCTAGCCCGCCTGAGTGGCAGGCTGACGAGCCGCTAACCAAAACGAGACATGCTGACTTATTCCGCTCAGGCCAGCCAGCTGGCCAAGCCGACCGAAAAACCCTGGGTGCTGCTCCTGCTGTGCTTCATCTGGCTGTGGCCGGGTGTTCTGGGGCACGATCCGTGGAAGCCGGACGAGCCGTATGTGCTGGCGGTTGTCCAAGGCATGCTGAACAGCGGCAACTGGCTGCTGCCGACGCTGCAGGGCGCGCCTTATCTGGATAATCCGCCGCTTTACTATTGGCTGGCTGCGGGCTGCGTCAAGCTGTTTTCGCCATGGCTGCTGCCGGCGCATGACGCCGCCCGCCTGTCCACGCCGCTGTTGATGGCGCTGGCCTTGTTGCTGGCGGGCATGGCCGGCCGCGACCTGATAGGCCGCCGCCATGGCCGCAGCGTGGTGATGATCCTGATCGGCTGCCTAGGCTTGGTTGAGTCCGGCCATCAACTGACGCCTGTCATTGTCAGTTTTACCGGTTTTGCCGCCGCCTTCTACGCCTTGTCGCTGACGCTTCGCTCGCCAGGACTGGCCGGCGCGCTGCTCGGCGCTGCCAGTGTCGCCACCTTCCTGGGCGGTAGTCTCACGGACCTGATGCTGATCTGGCTGACCGCGCTGATGTTGCCGGCATTCAGCGCCTGGCGCTGCAAGAACTATGCGCTGACGCTGCTGCTGGCGCTGATGGTGGCCCTGCCCGCCATCCTGGTATGGCCGATGTTGTTGTTGCGCGAGTACCCAACCGTCTTCGCCGATTGGTGGGCCAATTACTGCTTGGGCCAGACCAGCGGCTTCAAGCACATCAGGATGTTCCACGATTTCGGCTACTACACCGTCAACGTGTTGTGGTTTGCCTTCCCGGCTTGGCCGCTGTCCTTGTGGACCCTGTACCGCCAGCGTCAGCCGCTCGCGCCCAAGCTGCAGTTGCCGCTGCTGTTCGCCTTGATGATCGCGCTGTTGCTGACGCTGTCCGACCGCGCCAGCATTACCGACGCCATGCCGCTGCTATTGCCGCTGTCCATCCTGGCGGCCGTGGAGCTGGATACGCTGCGCCGCGGCGCGGCGGCCTTCCTGAATTGGTTCGCGCTGATGACCTTCGGCCTGTTCGGTCTTTTGGTATGGCTGGGGTGGGCGGCGATGAACTACGGCTGGCCGGCCGGCTTGGCCGGACGCGCCCAGTATTTCAGTCCGTTCTACCAGCCGCATGTGTCATGGTGGCATGCGGTGGGCGCGCTGGTCGCCACGCTGGTCTGGCTGTGGGCGCTGACCCGGCCCCATTTGCGCGGCCGCCAGGCCATCACCAACTGGGCCGCTGGCCTGACGCTGCTGTGGGGGCTGGGCATGACTTTGTGGCTGCCCTGGTTTGACGCCGCCAAGAGTTACCGCCCGGTAGTGCAGAGCATGTTGCGCAAGCTGCCGGCTGGCGGGGTGTCGTGCGTCGCCACGGAGAGTCATAATCGCTTGGCGCTGATCAGCTGGCGCTACTACGCCGGTATGGATCTGTTGCCATTTCCTGCTGGAGAGACGGCGCCTTGCGATTACTGGCTGGTCGTCCGGGACAGGCAACAAGGCATGGCCGAGCCGGGGTGGCAGGTGCTATGGACCGGCCACCGTCCGCGAGAGGAGAATATGACTTTTGCGCTGCTGCAGCGCCTGCCGGCGGCGGAACCACCCAAGTAAGAGTCTGTTTATGATCGTTTTACGGGCAGCTGGCCTGTCGGCCGGGCTGCTCTACGGGGCCTTGTTCTGCCGGCGCATGGCTTGGTCAAACGTCCCTGACAGCGAGTGACACTGCGGCGGGCCGTTTTTCGCGCCCGGCATCCGGCAGGAGATGGCCGTTGCCGAAAAAAGATCCTGGCAGGCTCTAAAAACCGCCATTGCAATGAAAGCCGCTCCGGATGCATGCCGGAGCGGCTTTTTTCATCGGGATGGACGGCTAGGCGGCTATCCCGGCTTCGGCTGATCCGGCGGCGCATGTCCGGCATAGCGCCGCATGCCTTCCACCAGCGCGTCGAACGCGGCCTTGCAGGCGCGGTTGTGACGCAGGTCCTCATGCATGGTGATCCAGGTTTCCATCCGCAGCGCGTAGCGCTCGGGCAGGATGCGCCGCAAGCCGTCGCGCCGGGCCAGCGGGAGCTGGCAGAATCCGATGCCGGCGCCGGCTCGCAGCAACGCCAGCTGAGCCAGATCGCTGTCGCTTCGCAGGCTGAATCCTTCCCGCGATAGGCCGGGCATCCGCTTGGCCGCCTCTCTTTGAAAGGCAGTGGGCTGGTCGAAACCGATCAGGCTGTGCCTGTCCAGATCATCCACGGCGGCCGGTTCGCCATGCTCGGCCAGATAGCCCGGCGCGGCGAACAGGCCGACCTCGATGACGCCGACCGGGCGGGCGATCAGCTGCGCCTGCTGCGGAGGCGTCATGCGCACGGCGATGTCCGCCTCCCGCTGCAGCAGATCCTGCGCGCGGTTGCTCAGTGCCAGTTCTATCGCCAGCGCGGGATGGCGGCGGCGCAGCTCGGTCAGCATCGGCGGCAGCACCTCGGCGCCCACCACCTCGCTGGCGGAGATCCTCACCACGCCGCGCGGCGAGTCCCCCTGGCTGGAGGCCATGCGCTCCAGCGCCGCCGCATGGCTGGCCATGGCTTCGGCATGCGGGCGCAGCGTCCGCGCCGCATCCGTCGGCAGCAGCCCGCCCTGAGAGCGGGTGAACAGCGAGATGCCCAGCGCGGCTTCCAGCGCGTCGATATGGCGGCCTAGCGTGGGTTGGGCCTGGCCCAGCGCGCGCGCCGCCGCGGATAGCGATCCCTCCCGCAGCACGGCGAGGAAGGAGCGGTAAAGTTGCCAGTCTATCGTCGTGTCCATGCATAAATGTATGGAATACATGCCATTTTAGTCAATTCCGTATTGATCGATGCCGCCATAAGATGGACTCACCGATACGAACCAAGGAGCAAAATCATGACGACGCGACAAACGGCACTGGTGGTGGGAGCGGCAGGCGGAATAGGCGGGGAGGTAGCGCGCCAGCTGCGCGATGCAGGATGGGAGGTGCGCGGCCTGGTGCGCAGCCTGGAGCAGCCCGTGCAGATGCGCGATGGCATCGTCTGGATCCGGGGCGACGCGATGCGGCTGGACGACGTGGCGAAGGCGGCCGAGGGTTGCGCGGTGATCGTCCATGCGGTGAATCCTCCCGGCTACAAACGTTGGGCCGAGCTGGTGCTGCCGATGCTGGACAGCACCATCGCCGCGGCGAAGCGCGAGGGCGCCGCCATCGTGCTGCCGGGAACGGTGTACAACTACGGGCCGGACGCCTTCCCCATCCTCAGGGAAAACTCGCCGCAGCACCCGCTGACGCGCAAGGGCGCGATCCGGGTGGAAATGGAGGCCCGGCTGCGCGCTCACGCGGCCGGCGGCGGCAGGGTGCTGATCGTGCGCGCCGGGGATTTTTTCGGCCCCAGGGCTGGCAACAATTGGTTCTCGCAAGGCTTGATCCAGCCCGGCAAGGCGATCCGCCGCATCCAGAACCCGGCCGCGCCCGGCGTCGGGCATCAATGGGCCTACCTGCCGGACGTGGCGCGCAACATGGTCGAGCTGCTGTCGCGGCGCGAATCGTTGGAACCGTTCGCCGTTTTCCATCTGGGCGGCCATTGGGATGCGGACGGCATGCAAATGGCGCAGGCCATTCGCCGCGCGCTGCAACGGCATGGGGTCAATGCCAAGGTGGGCGCTTTCCCTTGGTGGCTGATCCGGCTGATCGCGCCGTTCAATACCACGCTGCGGGAAATGATGGAAATGCGCTACCTGTGGCGCAAGCCGGTGCGGATGGACAATGGCAAGCTGCTCGGCGTGTTGGGGAGGGAAAGGGTGACGCCGCTGGACGAGGCCGTGGAGGCGACGCTGAAGGGTTTGGGCTGCCTTCCGGGGTGATTGCGCGAGGCGGCGGCACCTGTGGCGGACATTAATCGAAGGTGGATCATGTCCGCCCAGGAACCGTGTTTAGAGCCGCTAAACCTGAGCCAAGGCGAGCCGACGCAGACGTGCTTGAGTACGGCAAGGAGGCGCAATGCAGGATCAGGGGTTTTGTTCACGGCTCTTATGATCAAAAACCGGCGTGTGGCTCCAAAAAATCAACCGTATCTCGCTTTGGCGGGCCGCTTCTTCATTCTTCTTGCAAGACCGCCAGAATATGGGCCTTTTGCTCATCGGAAACCGGCAGGACCGAGATCAGTTTTTCCTTGGCGACGCCTGGAATGTGCTGGGCGATATTGCCGATGTCGAAAGGCAGGGCGGGATTGTCCGGGTTTTGCATCAGATGCCGCGCGCAGTCGATGGCGATTTGCGCGATATGCGTGCGCGGCTTGTCTACTCCCCGGATAAGCTGGCTGATCATTTGCGGTAGTTGCCAGACATCCGCCAGCTGCAGGGTCAGTTGCCGGAACGTGAATCCCGCGGTGTTCAACTGGGCAAGGCCTGTTCTGCTGGCGCGCCCGGCTTCGAACTCAGCGATAGCCTCTATCGGCAATTCCGGCGCGAAATGCCAGAGCAGCAATTCGCCTGTTTCGGAAAGGAGCGTGGCCAGGGAAATTTCTTCGGGCGAGGTGTCTGAGCGGAAATTCGACCACGCCCGGGCGATGCCAGACGCCATGACGGCGGTTGAAACCGCGTTTCTCCAGCCCGGGTGATCCACTTCCACCACCGGGCTATGGGCGATCAGAGTATACAATTCATCGCTGCCCAGCTGGAGGATGGTCGCCAACGGGGTGGTGGTTTCTTTGCCTAGCCGTCTGGAACGATGCCGTTCGGCCTCTATCAGTAATTTGAGGGCCAAGTACGGATCGTCTTGCACCCTTTCGGCGAGTTCTTTGGGCGCGAATTCCGGCGCGTCCTGGCCTTGGGATTTCAGCGACTGGAAAAAATCACGGGTCGCGGAGAGCACAGGTATATCCCTGTCTTTCAGATAAGCCGCCCAATGTTCCATACCCCAGCTGCGCTGGTGCCGACTCAACATGTTTATGCGCTCCGAAAACCGCCGCTTTCCGCTTTCTTGTACTGTTGGTGAATATTGTGGGTATTTCAGCGCCTGTTGCGACTCGGAAATCACCTTGCCCTTCTTTTCATGATAATTCAGTTCGCCGCACTTATGGGTGGAAACCTCCGTATATTGTGTGGGAGCGGCCGTTTCCAGGTTTTGGAATCTGGCGTTTTTGGGGGCGATATATCCGTTGCCCGCGTAAAAAAACGAGGACAAAAGTCCTCGTTTGTTCAGACCGATTTGAAAGGCTTACTCGCCCAGCTCCTTCAGATTCTCGAACAGCTTCAAGGCCTCCGGATTGGCCAGCGCGCTGACGTTGCTGACCGGGCGGCCGTGGATGATGTTCTTGACCGCCAGTTCCACGATCTTGCCGCTGACGGTCTTGGGGATGTCGGCCACGGCGATGATGCGGGCGGGGACGTGGCGGGGGCTGGCGCCGTTTTTGATTTGCGTCTTGACGCGGCAGATCAGGTCCTCGTCCAGCGCCGCGCCGTCGCGCAGTTTCACAAACAACACCACGCGTTCATCGTCCTGCCATAACTGGCCCACGGCCAGGCTTTCCAGGATTTCCGGAAAGGCTTCTACCTGGCGGTAGATCTCGGCGGTGCCGATGCGCACGCCGCCGGGATTCAGCACCGCGTCGGAGCGGCCGTAGATGATCACGCCGCCATGGGCGGTGATTTCGGCGTAGTCGCCGTGGCACCAGATGCCGGGGAAGCGGCCGAAGTAGGCTTGGTGGTATTTTTCGCCGCTCGGATCGTTCCAGAAGCCTATCGGCATGGACGGGAAGGGCTTGGTGCAGACCAGCTCGCCTTTTTCCTGCCAGATCGGCCGGCCCAGTTCGTCGAAGATGTCCACCGCCATGCCCAGGCCGCGGCATTGCAGCTCGCCGCGGTAAACCGGCAGCGTGGGGGCGCCCAGGGCGAAGCAGGAGACGATGTCGGTGCCGCCGGAGATGGACGCCAGGTTGAGGTCCGGCTTGATGTTGGCGTAGACCCAGTCGTAGCTTTCCGCCACCAGCGGCGAGCCGGTGGAGAACAGCGAGCGCAGCCGCGGCAGCTGCCAATCGCGCGCCGGCACGATGCTGGTCTTGCGCAGGCTGTCTATGTATTTGGCCGAGGTGCCGAAATGGGTGAAGCCGTGCTCGGCGGCGTAGTCCCACTGCACGCGGCCCTCGTCGGCAAACGGCGAGCCGTCGTACAGCATCAGCGCCGCGCCGGAGGCCAGGCCGCTCATCAGCCAGTTCCACATCATCCAGCCGCAGGTGGTGAAGTAGAAGAAGTGGTCGCCGGCGTGGATGTCGGCATGCAGCTGGTGTTCTTTCATGTGCTGCAGCAGGGTGCCGCCCGCGCCGTGCACGATGCATTTTGGCTTGCCGGTGGTGCCGCTGGAGTACAGGATGAACAGCGGGTGGTTGAACGGCAGCCGTTCGTATTCCACCGGGCGGGCGTCGTACGCCGCCAGGAAATGCGCCAGCGTTTGCGCCTTGGGCACCGAGGCGGCGAAGTTTTCGCCATCGCCGATATACGGCACCACCACCACGCGGGCGACGCTGGGGAGCTGTTCGGCCAGCTGGATCATTTTGCCGCGGATGTCCACCGCCTTGCCGTTGTACCAGTAGCCGTCGGGGCAGAACAGCAGCTTGGGTTCGGTCTGGCCGAAGCGGTCCAGCGCGCCGTCCAGGCCGAAGTCCGGCGAGCCGCTGGTCCACACCGCGCCGAGGCTGCTGGCCGCCAGCATGGCCGCCAGGGTTTCCGGCATATTCGGCATGAAGCCGGCGACGCGGTCGCCCGGCTGGATGCCGCTCGCGCGCATGGCCTGCTGCAGGCGCGAGACCAGCTGGTTAAGCTCGCGCCAGGTGAGCTTGGTTTCGATCTTGTCTTCGCCTCGGAACACCACGGCCAGCGTGTCGTCGTTGCGGCGCAGCAGGTTTTCCGCGTAATTGAGCCGCGCCTCCGGGAAGAAGCGGGCGGCGCGGATATCCTCGCCGTGGACCAAGGCCGTGCTCCCCTTGTCGCCGATCACGCCGCAGTAGTCCCAGACCAGCGACCAGAAGCGGCCGGGATCGTCTACGCTGGCGCGCCACAGGCTGTGGTAGTCGGGCAGGGGGCGGCCCCAGGCGGTTTCGGCCAGGCGGGTGAAGGCGGTAAGGTGGCAGCCCGCCAGCCGCTCGGCCGACGGAGTCCAGATCGGGGTGTTGCTTGCTTGCATGGTTTCTCCTGTGGCGCGGCCCGTCATTATTGATTTTGAGGTGGACGGGCGTGCCGGTTTGTTCAGCTCTGGCGGCCGAGCGCGTGCGCCAGCTTGGAGGCGGGGGCTTTGCCCAGCGCGTCGGCAATATACCAGGCAGCGTTCACCAGTTTAGTCAGATCGATGCCAGTGTGGTAGCCCTCGCCATGCAGCAGGTAAACCACGTCTTCCGTCGCCACGTTGCCGGAAGCGCCTTTGGCGTAGGGGCAGCCGCCCAGGCCGGCGACGGAGGCGTCGAATACCCGCAGGCCTGAGTCCAGCGCCGCGCGGATATTCGCGATGGCCATGCCATAGGTGTCGTGGAAATGGCCGGCTAGCTGTTTGGCCGGCAAGGCGTCGAGCACCGCGTCCAGCATCTCGCGCACCGAGGCCGGCGTGCCCACGCCTATGGTATCGCCCAGCGAAATCTCATAGCAGCCCAGATCGGATAGGGCCTTGGCCACGTCCGCCACTTTTTGCGGCGCGATCTTGCCTTCATACGGGCAACCCACCACGCAGGAAACATAACCGCGCACCTTGATGCCGGCGTCCAGCGCGCGCCGCGTCACGCTTTCAAAGCGCTGCAGGCTTTCTGCGATGCTGGCGTTGATGTTTTTCTGGCTGAAGCTCTCGCTGGCGGCGCCGAATACGGCGATTTCCCTGACGCCGGCTTCCAGCGCCGCGTCCAGGCCCTTGTCGTTGGGCACCAGCACCGGGTAGGCGATGGGGCCGTCCAAGTCCAGTCCGGCCAGCACTTCGGCGCTGCCGGCCATTTGCGGCACCCACTTGGGCGACACGAAGGCGCCGGCCTCTATGCTGAGCAGGCCGCTGTCCGCCAGGCGGCGGATCAGTTTCAGCTTGACGGCGGTGTCCAGCGGCTGCTTTTCGTTCTGCAGCCCATCGCGAGGCCCGACTTCAACGATTTTGACGCTTTGCATGGTTTTCCTTCAGCATTTGGGCTGGATGGGGATGTAGATGTCCATCTGCAGTTGCGGCTGGCCCGGCGCGCAGCGACCGTCGTAGCGCTCAAAAGCGTCCCGGGGAGCGTGCTCCCACTCTGCCGATTCGGGCAGCCATTGCTGATGGATATGCTGCCAGGTCTGGGCGATGGCCGCGCCGAACGCCGCGGCGCTTTCCACGGGCGGCGTGGTGAACACCGCATATTTTCCGGCGGGGATGGCGCGGCGTTCGCATCCGTCCGGCGCGCGTGACGCGCGGTCTTCCATGGCGATCATGTAGCGGAAACCGGTCTGGGAGGGGGCAAAATCGTACACCACGCCGTATTCCGCTGCGTGCGGCCGCCCGAGCGCAGCCAATAGCGGTTGGCGCAGCCGTTCGGCGTAGTCGTTCCAGAAGGCGGGGATCTGCCGCAGATTGTCGCCACTTTGCAAGCTGACTGGCCGGCTGTAGCCGGCCAGCTCCAGTCCGGGATGGTTGATGATCAGCGGCTCCATGTCGTGAATATTGGCCGGCATCCTGCTGCTTCTCCTTACCAGGTTTTATCGAGGTCTTGCGCGTAGAAACGCATGGCTTGTTCATAGCGGCGGATGTCTTCGTCGCCGCTGGTCTGAGCGAGCAGTTTCAGCAAGGACTCCACCGCCAGCTTGCTTTTGCCAAGGTTGTATCTGACCATCGCCAGGAAGGTTTGCAGCGCCTTGTCCTCGGGAAAGTGATGCAGTCCTTCCAGCAGGGCCTGCTCGGCCTCGCGGTACTGGCCCAGCGCGCGGTAGCTGCTGCCCAGTCCCAGCCAGGCGCTGGCGGCGTCGTGGCCGCTGAGGCCCAGCTCCAGCGCCTGCAGATAATGCGGGATGGCGGCGGCTTCTTCGCCGCGTCCATCGTGCAGGCTGGCGGCCAGATAATGCAGATCGGCATGCTGAGGTTGCTGGCGCAGCAGCTCCTGAGCCTGTTGCAGCGCTTGCTCCGGCTGGCCGTTGTGCTGCAGTTTGCGGATGTTTTCCAAGGCGATGTGCATAGCGCGTCCTTTTGCTGGTTTTATGACTTGGTCATTCTGCGGCAAAGTCGACCAGTTCGTCACCATCGTTGACTTGTTCCCCTGCGGCGAAATAAAAGTCCTGAACGATGCCGTCGCCAGGGGCGGTGATGGTGTGTTCCATCTTCATCGCTTCCAGGATCAACAGCGGCGAACCCTTGGCCACCTTCTTGCCGATCTCGGCCAATAGCGCTACCACCCGGCCCGGCATCGGCGCCTTAAGGTGGGTTTCGCCGTGCACGCCGGTTTCGGTGTAGGCATAGGGATCGACCAGCTCGACGGTCAGACGTTCGCCGCCGTCGAACAAGGCGCGCTGCGCGCCGTGGCGCACCACGGTGGCCTTGATGCTGATGCCGTCCAGCACGGCTTCCAGCTGCGTGTCCCTCAGACTGGCGCGGGCGGGGAACGAGGTGCCGCCGACATGGACAATGAAGCCGTCGCCATGGTGCTGCAAGGACGCCTCGTAGTTTTGATCATTCAATAGGAAAGTGAGGCGGCGGGTCAGCGCGCCGTTCAACCTCCAGCCGGCGGGGGCAGGGTAGTCATGCTTGTGGCGCAAGGCTTCGGCCAGCGCCAGCAAGGCGAGCTGTCTGGCGGAAGGCGTGGCAGGCGGCGGCAGCAGCGCGTCGTGGTGGCGCGCGATCAGGCCGGTGTCGACCTGGCCGCTGGCGAAGCTGGGGTGGTTCACGATGCGGCGCAGGAAAGATACATTGCTGGACAGGCCGACTATCTGGTACTGCGCCAGCGCGGCGTCCATCTGCCTGAGCGCGGCCTCGCGAGTCTCGCCCCAGACGATCAGCTTGGCGATCATCGGGTCGTAGAACGGCGAGATGGCGTCGCCTTGCTCGACGCCGGTGTCGATGCGCACATGGGCGGACTCTACGGGCGTGGCCAGGTGGACCAGGGTGCCGGTAGACGGCAGGAAGCCTTTGTCGGGGTCTTCGGCGTAGATGCGCGCCTCGAAGGCGTGGCCGCGGATGGCCAACTGGTCTTGTTTCAGCGGCAGTTCTCCGCCCGCCGCCACCGTTAGCTGCCAGGCCACCAGGTCCTGGCTGGTGATCATCTCGGTCACCGGGTGCTCCACCTGCAGCCGGGTGTTCATTTCCATGAAGTAGAACTTGCCCGTGTCCACGTCCATGATGAACTCGACGGTGCCGGCGCCGACATAGCCCACCGCGCGCGCGGCGGCCACCGCCGCCTGGCCCATGGCCTCGCGGGTGGCCTGCGGCAGGTGCGGTGCCGGCGCTTCTTCCAATACTTTCTGGTGGCGGCGCTGCACCGAGCAGTCGCGCTCGAACAGGTAGACGCAGCCGCCGTGTTGGTCGGCGAAGACTTGAATTTCAACGTGGCGCGGGCGGGTCAGGTATTTTTCGATCAATACCTTGTCGTCGCCGAAGCTGGCACTCGCCTCGCGTTGGCAGGAGGCGAGGGCTGCGGCGAAGTCTTCGCTCTTCTCGACAATGCGCATGCCCTTGCCGCCACCGCCGGCGCTGGCCTTGATCAGCACCGGGTAGCCGATGGCGTTGGCCTGCTGCTGCAGCAGCGCCGGGTCTTGCTCGTCGCCGTGGTAGCCGGGCACCAGCGGCACGCCGGCTTTTTCCATCAGCGCCTTGGCGGCGGACTTGCTGCCCATGGCGGCGATGGCGGAAGCCGGCGGGCCGATGAAGGCGATGCCGGCGGCTTCGCAGGCTGCGGCGAAGTCTTCGTTCTCGGACAAAAAGCCGTAGCCGGGATGCACCGCTTGGGCGCCGCTCTGTTTGGCGATGGCCAGGATCAGGTCGGCGCGCAGATAGGATTCGGCGGCCGGCGCCGGGCCGAGGCGATAGGCCTCGTCGGCCAGCTTGACGAAGCGGGCGCTGGCGTCGGCGTCCGAGTAGACGGCGACCGTGGCGATGCCCAGGGCCTTGGCGGTCTTGATGACGCGGCAGGCGATTTCGCCGCGGTTGGCGATCAGTATCTTATTGAACATGGCGGTCTCCTGCGGCGAAACCGCCCCGGCGCTGGCGCGCCGGCAGACGATTTTGCTTCGCAGCTGCGCAGCCTTGCGGCTGCTGGTCGCCGCGGTTGGCGACCAGGATTTTATTGAACATGATTTTCAACCTGGTTTTTGCCACGAAAACCACGAAACGACACGGACGATCTGCAGCTGCCTGTGGGACCGGTCGGTGTGCCATTTTTTGTGTTCTTTCGTGGATTTCGTGGCTAAAAGTTCATAGCCAGTTAGGTGGGCGTTTCTCGAAGAACGACGCCAGCCCCTCGCGGGCTTCGTCGCCGGCACGGATGGCGGCGATGCGGCCGGCGGTGCGTTCCAGCAGCTGGTCGTCCCACGGCGAGCCTTCGCGCAGCTCGGCCAGCAGCAGCTTGGCTTCGCGCAGCGCGCCGGGCGCGCCCTTGGCCAGTTCTTCGGCGATTTCGGCCACGCGCGCGTCCAGCAGCTCGTCGCTGACCAGCTCGTGGATCAGGCCCAGCTTCAGCGCGGTGCCGGCGGTGATGCGCTCGGCCGACAGGAAGTAGCGGCGCGCCTGGCGCGGGCCGATGGCGTCGGCGACGTAGGGGCCGATGGTGGCCGGTATCAGGCCCAGCCGCACTTCGGTCAGCGCGAACTTGGCTGCATCGGTGGCGATGGCGATGTCGCAGACCGCCGCCAGCCCGGTGCCGCCGGCCATGGCCGCGCCATGGATGCGGGCGATCACCGGCTTGGCGCTGCGGTAAATGGCCTTCAGCATGGCCGCCAGCTTTTGCGCATCGGCCAGGTTTTCGGCCTCGCTGTAGCCGGCGGCGCGGCGCATCCAGTCGAGATCTGCCCCGGCGCAGAAGCTTTTGCCGCGGCCGGCCAGCACAATCACGCGCACGGCGTCGTTGCGGTTGAGTTGGCGCATCGCTTCGGTCAATTCCGCGATCAGCACTTCGTTCAGCGCATTGTGCAGTTCCGGACGGTTCATCCAGATGGTGGCAACCTTGCCGGTGTGCTCGAGTTGCAGCGTGGTGTAGCTCATCGGAAAACCTCATATTGGCCACGAAAGACACGAAAATGGGCCTGACGATTCTGGAGGTTATTTTCGTGTGGTTTTGTGGATTTCGTGGCTACTGTCCTATTACATGCGGAACACGCCGAAGCGGCTTGGCTCTATCGGCGCGGACAGCGCGGCATCCAGCGCCAGCGCCAGCACGTCGCGGGTCTGGGCCGGGTCGATCACGCCGTCGTCCCACAAGCGGGCGCTGGCGTAGTAAGGGTGGCCCTGTTCTTCGTACTGCTGGCGCACTGGCGCTTTCAGCGCTTCCTCTTGCTCTGGCGTGAAGGCGTCGCCCAGCTGTTCCTTCTTCACCTGGGCCAGCACGCCGGCAGCTTGTTCGCCGCCCATCACCGAGATGCGGCTGTTCGGCCACATCCAAAGGAAACGCGGCGAGTAGGCGCGGCCGCACATGCCGTAGTTGCCGGCGCCGAAGCTGCCGCCTATCAGCACGGTGAACTTGGGCACCTTGGCGCAAGCTACGGCCGTCACCAGCTTGGCCCCGTCCTTGGCGATGCCGCCGTTCTCATACTTCTTGCCCACCATGAAGCCGGTGATGTTCTGCAGGAAGATCAACGGGATGCCGCGCTGGCAGCACAATTCGACGAAGTGCGCGCCTTTCAGCGCCGATTCGGAGAACAGGATGCCGTTGTTGGCCAGGATGCCGACGCGGTACCCATTTAAACGGGCGTAGCCCGTTATTAGAGTATTTCCGTAGTTTTGTTTGAATTCGTCGAAGTCGGAATCGTCCACCAGCCGGGCGATGATCTCGCGCACGTCGAACGGCTTTTTCGGATCGGCCGGGATCACGCCGTAGATTTCCTCCGCGGCGTAGCGCGGCGGCTTGGGCTCGGCGCGGTCCAGCTCGCCCTGTTTTTTCCAGTTCAGGTCCGACACGATGCGGCGGGCGATGGACAGCGCGTGGGCATCGTTCTGGGCCAGGTGGTCGGCCACGCCGGAGATTTTGGCGTGCACGTCGCCGCCGCCCAGTTCTTCGGCGCTGACCACCTCGCCGGTGGCGGCCTTTACCAGCGGCGGGCCGCCCAGGAAGATGGTGCCCTGTTCCTTGACGATGACGGTTTCGTCGCTCATCGCCGGCACGTAGGCGCCGCCGGCGGTGCAGCTGCCCATCACTACGGCGATCTGCGGAATGCCGGCGGCGGACAGATTGGCCTGGTTGTAGAAGATGCGGCCGAAGTGTTCCTTGTCCGGGAACACCTCGTCCTGCAGCGGCAGGAAGGCGCCGCCGGAGTCCACCAGGTAGACGCAGGGCAGGCGGTTGTCGCGGGCGATTTCCTGCGCGCGCAGATGCTTCTTCACCGTCATCGGGTAATAGGTGCCGCCCTTGACGGTGGCGTCATTGGCGATGATCAGGCAGTCGACGCCGGAAATGCGGCCGATGCCGGCTATCATGCCCGCGCCGGGCGCGTCTCCGCCGTACATGCCGTAAGCGGCCAGCTGAGACAGCTCCAGAAACGGCGCGCCGGGGTCCAGCAGCAGGTCGATGCGCTCGCGCGGCAGCAGCTTGCCGCGCGCGGTGTGCTTGGCGCGGGCTTTTTCGCCGCCGCCCAAGGCCGCTTGGGCGACTTTCTGTTTCAGATCGTCGACCAGCGCGCGCATCTTGTCGGCGTTGGCGACGAAGTCCGCGGCGCGCGGCGACAGCTTGGATTCGAGAATGGGCATGTTCTTTTACCTTGTCATTCGGCGTCGACAAACCACACGGCTGCAATCAGGCCATCGGCGTTGACATCGTAGATGGCGACCGCGCGCAGGTGGTTCTCGCCGTCCAGCGTCACGTCCTCGTGGTCGATGACGCGGCAGCCTTGCACGATGCGGTGCAGCAGCGCGGCGTGCAGCCGGGGCAGATGGAAGCGCTTGCTGGCGTAGTGGTCGGCCAGCGCCGCGCGGCCGGAGAGGCTCAGCGTCATGGACGGCAGGCGATAGACCTTGACGTCCTCGGCGTAGCAGGCGGCGAAGGCGGCCAGGTCACGGGCGTTGTAGGCGTCCAGCTGGGCCTGGACGATGCGTTCGGCGGCGTTGTCGGAAGAAAGCACAGGCATTTTTAAACCTCTGTTTTGCCACGAATCCCACGAAAAACACGAAAACGACGCTGTCGATAAATAGAAAGCGGAGGATGCTCGTTTTTCTTTTCGTGTTCTTTGGTGGGTTTCGTGGCTGTTTTATAAGGTTTTATCGGGTCTCAGCCATCAACTCGCGGCCGATGAGCCAGCGGCGGATCTCGCTGGTGCCGGCGCCGATCTCGTACAGTTTGGCGTCGCGCAGCAGGCGGCCGGTGGCGTATTCGTTAATGTAGCCGTTGCCGCCCAGGCACTGGATGGCGTCCAGCGCCAGCTGGGTGGCGTTCTCGGCGGCGTAGAGGATGGCGCCGGCGGCGTCCTTGCGCGTCTGGCGGCCGGTTTCGCCGCGGTCCAGCGCCTGGCCCACGGCGTAGACGTAGGCGCGGCTGGCGGACAGCTTGACGTACATGTCGGCCAGCTTGCCCTGCATCAGCTGGAAGTCGCCTATCGGCTGGCCGAACTGGGTGCGGTCGTTCAGGTAGGGCACCACGATGTCCAGGCTGGCCTGCATGATGCCCAGCGGGCCGGCTGCCAGCACCGAGCGCTCGTAGTCCAGGCCGCTCATCAGTACTTTCACGCCATTGCCTTCGCCGCCCAGGACGTTCTCTTCCGGCACAAAACAGTTGTCGAAGAACATGGGGTAGGTGTTGGAGCCGCGCATGCCCAGCTTGTCCAGCTTGCTGCCGTGGCTGAAGCCGCTAAAGCTCTTTTCGATGATGAAGGCGGTGATGCCCTTGGGGCCGGCGTTGACGTCGGTCTTGGCGTAGACCACCAGGGTGTCGGCGTCGCCGCCGTTGGTGATCCACATCTTGCTGCCGTTGAGCAGATAGCCGCCGTCAGTTTTGTCGGCCTTCAGCTTCATGCTGACCACGTCGGAGCCGGCATTCGGTTCGGACATCGCCAGCGCGCCGACATGTTCGCCGGAGACCAGCTTGGGCAGATACTTGGCGCGCTGCGCGTCGTTGCCGTTTTTGTAGATCTGGTTGACGCACAGATTGGAGTGCGCGCCGTAAGACAAGCCCACCGAGGCGCTGGCGCGGCTGATTTCTTCCATGGCGATCATGTGGGCGAGGTAGCCCATGTCCACGCCGCCGTACTGCTCGCCGACGGTGATGCCGAGCAAGCCCAGCTCGCCGAACTTGCGCCACAGATCGGCCGGGAACAGATTGTCCTGGTCGATGGCGGCGGCGCGCGGGGCGATCTCGCGTTCGGCGAAGTCGCGCACCGATTCGCGCAGGAGGTCGTAAGTCTCGCCGAAGGCGAAGCGCAGGCTGCTGTACATGGGGTTTCTCCTCGTTTGTGCGTGCGGCGCGGCTGGCGGCGCCTGATGAACACATCATCGCTTACGTTTACGTAAGCGTCAATATGTCGGCATGATGGCCGCCGCGGAGGGCGGCCGGAGGCTTACTCGCGGGTGACGTGGTGGCGCAGGTCGCGCTGTTCGCTCAATAGCAAGTCTTTGGCCGCAAGCGGCAACACATTTAACAGCGGCAGTTCGTCGCGCCGAAACCAGGCAAACTCCAGCCGCGCGCCGGCATCGTGCACGACGAAGGGAGACGCGCGCAGCGGCAGTTTCGAGTTTGCCGCGAGGCGGGTCTCGAAATACAGGCCGATCTCATGATTGGGCTTGCCGCGGTAGCTGAAGAAGTTCTCGGCCAACAGCAGCAGCGGGCCGCATGCCACCTGTTCGTCCAGCTCTTCGCGCATTTCCCGCTCCACCGTGGCGGCGGCATGCTCGCCAGGCTCTACGCGGCCGCCGGGCAGGGTCCAGAAGTCATCGCTGAGCGCGCGGTGCAATAGCACTTTGCCCCGATGCTCGATGATGGCGGCGGCGCGCAGATTGAAACGGGTGCCGGCTATGTCGACGCTGATCATGCGATATCTCCTTGGCATTTTTGGCGGGCGCGCAGCATAGCGCTTTCTCCCGTCATGGACAAGGGCGGGTATCATGGCCGGCTATTGATAGAGAAAGAAACCACCATGACGATCTGGGTAGACGCCGACGCCTGTCCCAAGGTGATACGGGAAGTGCTGTTCCGCGCGGCGCAGCGCACCGGCGTGGAGCTGGTGCTGGTCGCCAACCAGCTGCTGACGGTGCCTAAGGCGCCGAATATCCGCGCGCTGCAGGTGCCCAAGGGCTTCGACGTGGCCGACAACGAAATCGCCCGCCGCATAGAGCCGACGGACCTGCTGATCACCGGCGACATCCCGCTGGCGTCCGAGGCGCTGGCCAAAGGCGCGCAGGCGCTGAACTGGCGCGGGGATGCGTTTTCCAAGGAAACCATCGCCGCGCAGCTGACGATGCGCGACTTCATGGACAATCTGCGCGCCAGCGGCATCCAGACGGAAGGCCCGCCGCCGTTGAGCCAGGCGGATCGCCAGGCCTTTGCCCGGCAGCTGGATATCTGGTTGGCCAAACGCGCAATTTAAGAAAAACCTGCTTTTCTCACATGATCAAAAGCGGCGCTTGAAGACATGGCTCAGTTGGCTGGAGCAGGCCATTGTGATCGTCCGGCCAGCCTGGCGGGTAGGCTGGATAGGTGAGCCAAAAGCATAGCGAGTCGCAATCGGGAGCGGGGCTCCAAAGATAGATGCCGCTTTCTCTGAAATAGCAGAGCGGGCTTTCTGCTATGCGGCCGATAATTTCCAGTTGCTGATAAAAATAAGGCGCCGACAGTATTTCCAGCGGCGAAATCTGTTCTTCATACGCGTAGTGGCGGATGCGGCCTTCAATCGAGTCGAACGCTGCGAATTGCAGCTCGGGATCGTGCGATGGCGTGCTTTGCGCCAGCGCCAGCAGCCGTTGCCATTCCGAAGGCGCAAGTTGATTGCTGATGTGCTGTGAGACGCCTTGGATAAAGTCTTCAAAGAAACATTGCAGCCTGGGAATGTGCATTCTGGTCATGTCTGCCTCGATGCGGTGATGAAAGAGGGCGATATGACCATTATAGTTTTCTCCCCAATGCCAGCTAGGGGAGAAAACCGCCTTATTTATTTTAAATGCTCATGATACAATCAGCGATTTTTTGACAGGCCTCCATTCGGCAAGCTGAGGCGCGCTGGCATTGATGATCACGCCGATGACGACAATGCACGAGAAGAAGACTTTTTGCATGGTTATTATCTCTCCTAGTACAAAATGAGAAAATAACAAGGCGAAGGCTGGAACCAGCAGGTAGCTGGGGGCGCTCAATATCAATTGATTATTGCTTAGCAGTAGGGTCCACAATCCATATCCCACCAATGTCGTAATGTATCCCTGGAAGGCGATGGCTAGCCAGGCTTGCTTGTCGATCTGTTCAATGGTGTGGATGATGGTCATGCCATTGCTCAAGTTGATCAGCAATAAAAGTAGGGCAGACACCAGGCTGCCCCACGCGACAAAGCTGATCGGGCGTTCGGTGCGGGAAAGCCTTACCGCAAGATTGGCGAAAGTCCAGCTAAAAGCGGAACCTAAGACCAGGGCAATCCCAGCGGTATTGATGCCTCCTTCTTTTATCCTGGAAATAGAGTAAATTCCCGCGGATGCGATCAGGCATCCAATAATATTGAACTTATTCCATTTTTCCTTGAGAACCATTATTCCGCCAATGGCGGTGAAGAGAGAGCCGGCTTGCATGATGACCGATGAGATGCCGGTATCGATTCCGGTTTTCAATCCCTTGAAAAACAGAAAAAGACCCAGAGAAAAAGCCAGGCCATACAGCAAGACGTAAGGAAAATCGGCGCGCTTGACGCGCAAGAACAAGCAGGCGGGCAGCGCTGCGAACATGACGCGCAGCATTGCTGTCTCAGCGGGGTCAATTTTGATCCCGCTGATTTTTGCCGCAACGTAATTAAAGCCGAAGATGCTGGTGGACAGCAGGATGATAAGAATCGTTTTACTGTTTTTCATATCACTCCACCAGCAGGTTGTATGTCATGTGGTCTTTGAATATCGCGCGTGATATGACTGACTGGTAGCCCATTTTTCTGGCGGTATCAATCAGGTTTTGTTGGTTCAATGCGCCAAATTTATCTTTTAAAGACTCTATTCTATTTTCAACCGTGCGCGTGGATAGGTCGTAGATGGAGGCGATGCGCTTGACAGGCACGCCACGGAGCAGCAGCGTCAGGACCGATAATTCATTTTCGTTAAGCGGAATTTTGAGTTCCTTGGACTCCAGCAGCTGCGCATAGGAAGCCGCAACTAGTTTTTCCACTTTGAAAGCCGGTTCGATACCCCATAGAATGTCGCTCCAGAAGGTGGTGTCGCAAGTCAAATCCTCGCCAGTGAATAAAATAAGCGGATCTTTGCCGTTGAGCAGGGCGGGGTACTTGCGGAACTTGTAGGCGCGCGGATCGCCGTTGCGATGGGGGTGGATGCTTCCCATGATGATCTTTTTTTTCTGGAGCAGCACCATTTGATCTTGTTCATACATGAGCTGGGACAGAACGGAAATGCCATTGGGCATGTCCCCAGACTTCTTGCCAATGATTTGTTCCCGCGGCAAACCATGGAAGTCTGCATAGCTGGCGTTAACGTACAGGAAATTGTGCTGGAGGTCTTTGGCGCCAGCCATTTGTCCAACGCTTTCCAGTTGATCGATGAAGATCTCCAGCTCCGCAAAACTCTTGAATGAATAGATGGGGTGCATGTTTGTCTCGATTGATATGATTAAGGTAAGCACAAATAAATATAATATACATTATACATATCCTAATCGTATGCGAGGCTTATGGGAAGACAGTAAACAAAGCGGATGGAAATGAGGGGACAGTTTCCCTTGCTGGCCAAGGTTCCAAGACCAGGTCTTGCAGGGATGGGGCGTCATCAACGTAAAAAGCCCCCGATGTCGGGGGCTTTGTCGTCGCGGGCGGGAGGATCAGGCCTTGCCCAGATGCGGCTCGGCGTGGAAGTTTTCTTCTGCGGCCTTGGCTGCGCCTGGCTGGCGGATGATCAGCGAAAACAGCAGGGACACGATCAGCAGCGCCAGGATCAGGTGGAAGGTGGCGAGGAAGCCGCCGAACAGCGAGGCCACGATGGAGCCGACAATGCTGCCGATGCCGAAGCCCAGGTAGATCACGCCGTAGTTCTTGGTCAGGTTGTTCAGGCCGAAGAAATCGCTGACCAGCGACGGGTACACGGTGATGGTGCCGCCGAAGCTGAAGGCGATGCAGGCGATGGCTGCGAAGAACAGCGTGGCGTTCAGCGGCGCGAACAGCAGGGTCAGCATGCCGGCCAGGGCGGCGATCTGGGCGAGGGTGATGACGCGGATGCGCGGCATCTTGTCGGACAGGATGCCCAGCACCAGGCGGCCGGACAGATTGGCCACGGCGATGACGGCGACGGCGTTGGCGGCGGTCAGCGCCGGCAGGTGGACGAAGCTCTCGCCGATGTCCTTGGCCACGCCGATCACATACAGGCCGCTCATGCATACGGTCAGGAACATCATGGCCAGCATCCAGTATTGCGGTTGGCGCATGGATTCGGCCAGGGTGAAGTCGCGGCTGCCCTGGGTTTGCGCGGCAGCTGCTTGCTTGGGCGCGTCTGTCATCAGCAGCGCGCCGGCCAGCACCATGGCCATGGCGATTAGCCCCCACAGCTGGAAAGTGGCTTCCAGGCTGAAGCGGGATAGCAGCGCCAGATTGATGAACTTGAAGCCCAGGCTGCCCAGGCCATAGGCGCCGATGGCGCAGGCCGAGATCAGGCCCTTGCGCTCCGGGAACCATTTCACGCAATTGGACAGCGACATCAGGTAGCCGGCGCCGTCGGCGAAGCCCACCAGCAAACCGGCGCACAGATAGAGCATCACCAGATTGCTGGCCTGGGAAGTCAGGTAGAAGCCCAGGCCCAGCAGCAAGCCGGCGCCGATGGCGACCTTGCGCACGCCGAAGCGCTCTTGCAGCTTGCCGGCCAGGGAAGAGGCGACAGCCAGGGCCAGGCTCAGCAGGCCGAAGGCGAAAGCCACCTGGCTGACCGGTTCGGAGAGCTTATGCGACAGCTGGGCGTTGAACAGGCTCCAGGTGTAGACGGAACCCAGGGCGAACTGGGTGAGAACGGTGCCGGCCAGGGTACGGTAGCGGATGGAATTGAGAGAGGCATTCATGGCGCTGCTCGCTTAAAGTCATTACTGTTGGCATGACTATAAGCCTGCGCTTATGGATGCGGCGCAGTCCGGGAATGAAATGCAGGCGCGGCGGAATGAACTGCAATCAGAGGTGCATCAGCTGCCGGAAGGCCTTGATATTGCTGCGGCTGACCGGGATTTCCGCCTTCAGGTCATATAGCTTGATGATGTAGGTGCTGTTCAGCCACGGCGCGATTTCGCGAATCTTGTGGATGTTGACGCAATACGAGCGGTGGCAGCGGAAGAAGCTGTCGGCCGGCAGCCGCGATACGAATTCGCTGATGCTCATCGCCATCACATAGCGGTCGTGCGCGGTGTAGACCAGGGTCACTTTTTCGTCCGCCTCGACGTAATAGATGTCGTCGCAGGGCGTGACGATGATGCTGTCGCCTTTGGCCAGGTTGACGGTGCGGCTGACCGGCGCGGATTCGGGGAGGGCGGCGGCGATGTGCGGCGCCATGGCCGGCGGCGCCTGTTCCAGCGCTTCCAGCTTGGCCAGCAGGCTGATGATGCGCGTCTCGTTATACGGCTTGAGGATGTAGTCGAAGGCTTCCACTTCAAACGCTTCCACCGCGAACTCCTTGTAGGCGGTGACGAAGACGATGCGCGGCGGCTTGGACGTTTTGTGCAGGTTCTTGGCCAAGAGCAGGCCGTCTATGGATGGGATGTTGATGTCCAGAAACACCACGTCTACGGCCTGTTCTTGCAGGAACTTGAACGCTTCCAACCCATCCTCGACGCTGGCGGCGATCTCGATGGCGCTGTGTTCCTGTATCAGATAGGCCAGCTCCTGACGCGCCAGGTATTCGTCTTCCACAATCAGCGCCTTCATGCGGCTTCCTCCAGCGGCAGCTCAAAACTCACTTCGGTGCCCGGTTCCAGCCGGGTAAGCCGCAGGCCCTCGCCATACAGCAGCTTGATGCGCTCGTTGACGTTGGACAGGCCTATGCTGCGGCTTTCCACTTTGCCTCTGGCGATGCCGTCTATCACTTCCTGGCTGATGCCGTAGCCGGTATCGCGCACCGACACATGGATGCGTTCGTCCCGTTTTTTCACCGCGATGCGCACCTCGCCCGGCTCTTTGCGCGGCTGGATGCCGTGCAGGATGGCGTTTTCCACCAGCGGCTGCAGCAGCAGGCTGGGCACGCGCGCATGGACTTCGTCCACGTCGAATACGACGGACAGCTTGCTGCCGAAGCGCGCCTGTTCAATCGCCACGTAGTCTTGCACCTGCTTCAGCTCCTCCTGGATGTCGATCAGGGTATCGCCTAGTGACAGGTTGTAGCGCAGGTAGTCGGCCAGTTTGGCGATCAGCTGGCGCGCTTCGGTCGGCTGGATGCGGATCAGCGATGAGATGGCGTTCAGCGCGTTGAACAGGAAGTGCGGGTTGATCTTGCTTTGCAGCGCGGTGAATTCCGCCTTGCGCGCCATCTCCTGCAACTGCTTGATGCGCGAGGCTTCCATCTGGGTGGAGATCAGTTGCGACAGGCCCACCGCCAGTTCGCGCAGCGAGCCGGTGATGCCGCCGCTCTGGCGGAAGAAAATCTTCAGCGTGCCGGTGACGCGGCCGTTTTCGCGCAGCGGAATGATGATGACGGAGTGGAAGTCCGCTACCCGGTACTGGCGCAGATCGTTCTCGATGATGATCTGATCCGTGCGCACTGCGCGGCGGGTGATTTCGCCGATGGCCGAGTGATCGGCCGGCTCGTAGTAGTCCTTGCCCAGCCCCACGTAGGCCAGCACGTCGCGGGTATCGGTGATGGCCACCGCGTCGGCGCCGATGTGGTTGCGGATCACCGTGCACACCTCCACCAGCGCATCTCGATCCACGTTCTGGAAGTACGGCATGGTGCGGTTGGCGATGGTCAGTGCCAGCTTGGCCTGGCGCGCCGCCAGCAGCTCCTTCTCGTCGTCCAGGTCCTGCACCAGCCGGATGATCAGGCCGATGCAGACGGTGCCGGTGATCATCGGATAGGCGATATGGCTGACGATGGCGTGGCCTACTTGCGGCTCGGTGAACCATAGAATCAAGGCCATGGTCAGGCTTTCGCAGGCGACGCCGGCGGCGATGCCGTACAGCCACAGCCGCTTGCGGCCGGCGCGGAAGTGAATGAAGGTGGACAGCAGGCCGGCGCAGATGCTGGAGATCAGGCAGGGCAGCGAAGTCGAGCCGTGGATGTCTATCAGATAGCGATGCAGGCCGGAGACGATGCCGGCCGGGATGCCCACCCACGGGCCGAACAGAATGCCGCCGGCCAGGATGGCGATGGTGCGGACATTGACCAGCGAGCCGTCCACCGGAATGCCGGTATAAGTGCTGAACACGGCAAACAGGCAGAACAGCAGCGAGACGCCGGCCAGTTCCGCCGGGCTGTGCTTCTGCTGGCGCAGCAGGTCCTGGAACGGCCGGATGCGGGTGAGGAAGAACAGCGCCATCAGCATCAGCGCGGCGCGTTCAAAAACCGCCAGTAGCAGCATATTGGGATTGTCTATCATTCGGGGCCTGGCCGCGCGCGGCGGCGGGATGGGAGCCAAAACAGTTGACGGTATTTTAAGGCATGGTTGGGCCTGGGTCAGACATTTGCGCGATAAAAGACCGCTGACATGCCGAGGCGTCCTGTCGCTACAGGCGGATTTCCAGCTTGTCCGTTCCTTCTGCCGGGTAGGCGCAGCACAGCAGGATCTCGCCCGGCGCGGTTTGATAGTCCGGCGGCTGCAGATAGGTGGCCTGGCCCGCCAGCAGCGCGGCGCGGCAGCTGCCGCAGGTGCCGCCGCGGCAGCTGAAGTCCGGGTTCAGGTCGCAGGCTTCCGCCAGCTCCAGCAGGCTGCCCAGGCCGGGTTGCCATGCCGCGTCCAGCTCGGCATCGCTGAAGCGGACCGCGACGGCGTGGTCGGCCATCGGCGGCAGGATTGGCTCGGCGCGGCCGATTCTTTGCAGCCCGGCCGGGCCGAAGGCCTCGGCGTGGATGCGGCTGTCTGCCACGCCAGCGTCAATCAGCTGATCGTACAGGGTCTGCATGAAGCCGGCTGGGCCGCACAGGTAGAAGTCTCCAGCCAAGTCCGCGCCAAACCGGCGCAATAGCTTGATGTCGACGCGCCCGGCGTGCTGGTAGTCCTGGCCCAAGCGGCGGTCCGTTTCCGGCTGGCTTGCCGCCTTGACGATGCGCAGCCTGCCGGGCGCGCGGGTTTGCAAGGCCTCCAGCTCCGCATCGAAGGGGCGTTCGGCTACGGTCTTGGTGGCGTAGACGAGCAGCGTGGGCGGCATCGCGGCGGCTTGTTCCGTCAACTGGTGCAGCATGGCCAGCAGCGGCGTGATGCCGATGCCGCCGGCCAGCAGCGTAATGGGCCTTTCCAGGCTGGATAGGGTGAAGTCGCCGCGCGGCGGCAGCGCCTCCACGATGTCGCCCGGCGCCAGCTGGTGCAGCCTGGCGGACGCCTTGCCCTGGCGCTTGACGCTGATGCGATAGCCGCCGGTCTGCGAAAGCGTGTAGTTGCGCAAGCGAGCGCCGTCCACGCCCATCACCTTCAGGCTCAGGTGCTGGCCAGGCAGGAAGGGCGGCGGGGGCGAGCCGTCGGCCGGTTCCAGATAGATCGACCGCACGATATTGCTCTCGTCCTCCACATGGCTGACGCGCAGCGGCAGCCATTGCCGGGCGGGGGCCGGCTGCGGCCAGGCGCCGGTGGCCAGGGCGAACGGCGAATATTCGCGCAGCGTCCAGCGCAGCGCCAGGGCGTTGCGGCGGCGCACCACCCGTTCTATCCGAAACGACCACAGCCGCTCGGCGCCGTGGAAAGCGGACGCGGCGTCGCCATCCCGCACTTCGGCGCGGCCGGCCAGCTGCAGCGTGTCGCCGTTGGAGAAGTCGATGAACAAGAGACCGGCGCGCGGATGGCGCAGCAGGTTGCCCAGGGTGTTGAAGTAGCCGTTGCCCGGAAAATCCGGAATGGTCAGCGTGTCGCCGTCGACTCTGACGAAGCCGGGCTTGCCGCCGCGATGCGATACATCGACCTGCCAGCCGGGTTGGCTATCGTCGCCGGGGAAGGTGCTGGCGACGAAGAAGGTGTCGGCGGAGGCGATGGCGGCGCGGGCGTCCTCGTCCAGCTCGTCCATCCATTCCACCGTGCCCACGATGCGCGGCCCCGGTTCGCGGGCAAATTCAAATTCGCGCAGCTGGATGTACTTGGGGCAGTTGCCGAATGACTGGCGCACCGCCAGCGCGCAACTGGCCTTGTCCAGCGCAATGAGCTGGCCGTTCATGCGGTTGCGGCGGCGCGTGTGCAGTTCGATGCCGAGCAGGCCCACCGCCGCGCCGGGACGCAGGCAATCACGCAGCGGGTCGGCCGGGCTGGGCAGGGCGGCGAGACGCAATTCGCGCGGATCGGGCGAATCGACAAAACCGGGCGCGCCCTCCACCACGCCCGCCCACGGCCTGCCGGCATCATCCAGCGCAGCCAGCACCACGAAAGGGAGCTGGCGGAAGAAGGCGCGATGCTGATCCGGCATGTGGTCGCGGACATTGCGCGGCCCGACCACGGCCATTTGCTCCAGGCTGCCGGCGCGGCGCTGCATTTCCAGTTCGCCGGAATGCCAGGGTTGCGGGTGGGGACGATGCTCGCTCATGGGGCGCTCCGTGGGGCGGTCAGTTGTTTTCGGGTTCCAGCGCGGCCAGCAGTTCGGCCAGGCGTTTCTGCAGTGCCTCCACGCTGCGCGCCGGCAGCGCGGACAGAATGGCGTGCTCGTTGGCGACATGCGCCTCCACCGCGCGCTCGATCAGCGCGAAGCCCGCGTCGCTGAGTCTGACCAGCGTGCTGCGCGCGTCCTGGCTGCAGGCTTCGCGCACGATCCAGCCCTTGCCTTCCAGGACTTTCAGCCGATGCGTCATCGTGCCGGAGGTGACCATCATCGTCGAGAACAATTCGGTGGGCGCCAGCCGATACGGCGCGCCGGCGCGGCGCAGCGTGGCCAGCATGTCGAACTCCCAGGCGCTGAGGCCATATTGCTGGAATACCACATCCAGCCTGTGCTCCAGCAGCGCCGCGCAGCGGCCCAGCCTGCCGATCAGCCCCATGGGGCTGACGTCCAGATCCGGCCGCTCTCTGGCCCATTGTTCCAGAATGCGGTCCACCGAGTCGCCGTTTTCGCTTTTCGTCATATGAAATCTGTCTTGAGTTCAAGATTAAGTTGCCTTGAATTCGAGATAAATGTTATCTTGAATTCAAGCTAAATATGCTTCGATTATAAACGCAAACGAAAGGATTGCCCATGACGGCGAAAACGGGAATCGGCCAGTGGCGGGATGTGTTGTTGACCGCGCTCACGCCTGTGATCTGGGGTTCGACTTATATCGTCACCACCGAGCTGCTGCCGCCGGATCGGCCGTTCACCGCAGCCTTGTTGCGCGTGCTGCCGGCCGGACTCTTGCTGGTGATGATGGGCGGCTGGCGTCCGCGGACAGGGGAGTGGGGCAAGCTGCTGATGTTGTCCGCGCTGAATATCGGCGCGTTCCAGGCGCTGTTGTTCGTCGCCGCCTATCGCTTGCCGGGTGGGCTGGCGGCGGTCGTCGGCGCTTGCCAGCCCTTGCTGGTGATGACGCTGGCCTGGCGGCTGGACAGCCGGCGTCCGGCTGCGATGGCGTTGTGGGCCAGCCTGGCCGGCGTGGCCGGCATGGCCTTGCTGCTGCTGTCGCCAGGCTCGCGCTGGGATGGGCTGGGCATGTTGGCGGCCTTCGGTGGCGCGGTAGTGATGGCTTGCGGCACCTATCTGACGCGGCGCTGGAAACTGTCGGCGCCGGTCACCGCGCTGACCGGCTGGCAGCTGTCGCTGGGTGGACTGATGCTGCTGCCGCTGGCCCTGGCCATCGATCCGCCTCTGCCGCGTCTGGGGTGGGCGCAATTTGCCGGCTATGGCTATCTGACCCTGTTTGGCGCGCTGCTGGCCTATCTTTTGTGGTTCCGCGGCATTGCGCGGCTGTCGCCGGTGGCGGTGTCGTCGCTGGGCCTGCTCAGCCCAATGACGGCCGTGGTGTTGGGCTGGGCCTTGCTGGGCCAGTCGCTTTCCGCGCAGTCCCTGCTGGGCATGGCGGTGGTGTTGGGCAGCGTGCTGGCGGTGCAACGCAGCATGATAGCGCCGCCTGCTCCCAAAGAGGACGTCGCCGTTCGCGTCAATTGATCCGCGCCATCAGCAGCGCGTCGCCAAAGCGGCCGTCGATGTGGATGGCGTCGCGCAAATGGCCTTCCTGCTGGAAGCCATGGCGGCGGTACAGCTGAATCGCGCGGCGGTTGTCGGCGTGCACCGTCAGCTCCACGCGATGAAAGCCGCGTTTGGCGGCGAGCGCCAGTGTTTGCTCCAGCAGCCAACCGCCCAGGCCCAGACCGCGATGCGCCGGCAGCATGCCCATGCCTAAGGTGCCGCGGTGGCGGTGAATGGGCCACTCGTGGGGTGAAACATCGCACCAGCCCACCACCTGATCGCCGTACAGCAGCAACAGGTGCGGGGCATTCGCCGCCAGTTGCCGCGCCACATATTGCGCCGACAGCGGCTGCGAAATTTCCAGAAACGATAGGTAGCGGCGTTCGCGCGCCACGCTGTCGGTCACGCGCCAGAAGTCTTCAGCCCGATCGGCGGTCAGCGCTTGCAGCGAGTAAGGCGTGGTATAGGGGCTGGGCATGCGGCATCTCCAATGCATATTTGTTTATTTTGTCTGCTTTGAAATGACGATGCAATTTTATTGAAGTCAGGCGGCCGCGCCGTCGCTGGCGATCACCTTGCGGCAGTGCGCTTCCAGCGTGCCGATTTCGTCCAATACGGCGTCGATGTCGCGTCGCTGCTCTTCCAGTTGGCGGCGGCGCGCCAGCAGCAGGTCCAGCAGTTTTTGCGACTGGCTGGCCTCGTCGCGCGCCAGCTGGTACATGTCTATGATCTCGCGGATCTCGGCCAAGGACAGGCCGATGCGCTTGCCGCGCAGGATCAGCTTGAGCCGGGCCCGGTCGCGCCGGGTGAACAGGCGCTGGCGGCCATCGCGTTGCGGCTCGATCAGGCCTTGCTCTTCGTAGAAACGTATGGTGCGCAGCGTGACATCGAATTCGCGCGCCAGGTCGGAGATGGTGAAAAATTCGGCTTGGTTCATAAAGTCTTCCTCAAGGCGGCGATTGTAGCGTTTTTCCCAACGCAGCAGCGCAAAGCTTGATTTACGTTTACGTAATAGTCAATCTGTCATTCGCAAACGACTTCAACGGGAGTGCTTGATGCCGCAGTTCAGCTATGCCAACGGCGCCGCCGCGCAGCCGCTGCTGGGACAGACCATAGGACGTTTTTTCGACGAGGCCTGCCAACGCCATGGCGACAGATTGGCGCTGCGAGTGCGGCATCAGGATATCCGCTGGAGCTATGCCGAGCTGAAGCGACAGGTGGACAGCCTGGCCTGCGGCCTGCGCCGTTTGGGACTGGCGCCTGGCGAACGGGTGGGCATCTGGTCGCAGAACCGGGCCGAATGGGTGCTGATGCAATTCGCCGCCGCCAAGGCGGGGCTGGTGCTGGTCAACATCAATCCCGGCTATCGCCGCGCCGAACTGGAATATGCGCTGAACAAGGTGCAGTGCCGCGCGCTGGTGTTGTCGCCCAGTTTCAAGAGCAGCGATTATGTTGGCATGATCCGCGATCTGGCGCCGGAACTGGACCATTGCCGGCCCGGCGAGCTGAGCGCGGCAAGGCTGCCGGATCTGCGCTGGGTGGTGCGGATGGGACAGCAGGCATTGCCGGGCATGCTGGCTTTTTCCCAGTTGCTGGCCGCGCCGTCGGAACAAGAACTGGCCGAATTGCGGGCTTTGGGCGACACGCTGCAGTTCGACGAGGCGGTGAATATTCAGTTCACGTCAGGCACCACCGGCCACCCCAAGGGCGCGACGCTGTCGCACCACAATATCCTCAACAACGCCTGGTTCGTCGGCGCAGCCATGAGGCTGGGGCCGGGCGACAGGCTGTGCATTCCGGTGCCGCTTTATCATTGCTTCGGCATGGTGATGGGCAGCCTGTGCTGCGTCTGCCACGGCGCGGCCATGGTGTTTCCGGCCGAGGGCTTTGATGCCGAGGTGGTGCTGGAGACGGTGCAGCAGGAGCACTGCACCGCCTTGCATGGCGTGCCGACCATGTTCATTTCCCTGCTCGATCATCCGCGCTTCGGCGAATTCGACCTGACCAGCCTGCGCACCGGCATCATGGCGGGCAGCCCGTGCCCGGTGGAGGTGATGCGCCGGGTGATAGAGCGGATGCACATGGCCGAGGTGACCATTTGCTACGGCATGACGGAAACCAGCCCGGTCAGCCTGCAGAGCGCCACCGACACGCCGCTGGCGCAGCGCGTCAGCACGGTGGGCTGCGCACATCCGCATGTCGAAGTGAAGATCGTCGATGCCGAAGGCCGCATCGTGCCGCGCGGCGTCAGCGGCGAGCTGTGCGTGCGCGGCTATTCGGTAATGCTGGGTTATTGGGGCGACGAGGAGATGACGCGCGCCGCCATCGATGCCGCCGGCTGGATGCATAGCGGCGATTTGGCCGCGATGAACGAGGACGGCTCGGTCAATATCGTGGGCCGGGTCAAGGACATGGTGATCCGCGGCGGCGAGAACGTCTATCCGCGCGAGATAGAGGAGTTCCTGTACCGCCATCCGAAGATCCAGGAGGTGCAGGTGATAGGCGTGCCGGATGTCCGCTATGGCGAGGAGCTATGCGCCTGGATCCGCCTGCGCGACGGCGAGCAGGCCAGCGCCGAGGAGATTCGCGCTTTTTGCCAGGGGCAGATCGCGCACTACAAGATTCCGCGTTACATCGAGTTTGTGGACAGCTTCCCGATGACGGTCACCGGCAAGATACAGAAGTACTTGATGCGGCGGCAGATGCTGGAGAAGCTGGGGCTGGACGATGTGAAAACCGCATGATATCGGACAAGCGATGACAGCAAAATGCGCCGCCAGGGCCACGCTTTTGGCTTACAATGCCGCCAAACCGATTCACCTTGAGGAATGACACCATGACCGTGACCGAATTCAACGATGCAGACCTGACCCGTCTTGAAACGCTGCTGACGCCGTTGTCCGCCAGCGGCAGCACCATGCGCCCGGACGAAGTGCAGGGCTTCTTCGCCGCGCTGGCCAGCGGTCCGGACAAGGTGGACGCCGCGTTCTGGCTGCCGGAAGTGCTGGGCGACGCGCCGGCCTTTGAAAACGCGGCGGACGAAACCGAACTGAAGGCCCTGCTGCAGAAGCTGTTCGACAGCATCCGTGACACGCTGGCCGAAGGCGACGAGCTGGACATGATCCTGTACGCCGAAGAAGGCAGCGAGGAAGAGGGCGAGCCGGACTACTGGCCGTGGGCCAATGCCTACCTGTACGCGCTGGATCTGGTCGACACCGACTGGTTCGAAGTGGCGGAGGAGGACGAAGGCTTCGAAAGTCTGATGATGCCGATGCTGGTGCTGGGCGGCGCCTTTGAGGACGAGGACGGCGGCGAAGACCTGCTGACTTTCACCGACGAGGAAGTCGAAGGCTACAAGGAAGAACTGACCGACGCCCTGGTGGCCGTGTTCGGCTACTGGCGCGCCAAGGAACAGGCGCCGACCACCGTTCGCCGCGAAGGCGACAAAGTGGGCCGCAACGACCTGTGCCCGTGCGGCAGCGGCAAGAAGTACAAGGCCTGCTGCGGCGCCAACTAAACCTGATCGGTTGGCTGGGTTCTGAAAGCGGACGCGAGTCCGCTTTCAGGCTGCTTGCCCAGGGGCATGGATGCGACTCTAGAGGACCCGGCAAAGCCGGGCCTCTCCGTATAAGTGTTTGATTCCGCAGCCTGTCCTTTTGAGTCCCCATCCCCCCGCCCTTGCCCTGCAAGGGAGCCTCGCTTCGCGAGATGGGGGGGATCAGTAAACTGAAAGCGGACGCGAGTCCGCTTTTTTCATGGGCATGGCCTGGGTGGTGATATGCTTGATGGGTTATATGTCGCGCCGTCCGGGAGGCAGCCATGACCACCGCCATTCGCTTCGATCACCATAACGCCACCCGCATCTGCTTTGGCGCCGGCCGTTTGTCCGCGCTGGGCGGCCTGCTGCCGGAACACACGCGCATCCTGCTGCTGTATGGCGGTGGTTCGATCAAGCGCAACGGCATCTATGAGCAGTTATGCCAGACGCTGGCCGGCCATGACTGGAACGAGTTTGGCGGCGTGACGCCGAACCCGGCGGTGGAGGTGCTGAACGACGCGTTGACGCAAATCCGCGCGACGCGGCGCGATTTCATTCTGGCGGTGGGCGGCGGTTCGGTGATAGACGGCGCCAAATATCTGGCCGCGGCCGCGCATTACGATGGCGATGGCTGGGATCTGGTCAGCAGCAAGGCGCCAGTGGCGGCGGCGCTGCCGATGGGCGTGGTGCTGACACTGGCGGCCACGGGCTCGGAGGCCAACGGCACGGCCGTGATTTCGCGCTTGTCCACTCAGGACAAGCTGACTTTCCGCTCGCCGCTGCTGCAACCGCGCTTCGCGGTGCTGGATCCGGACACCCTGGGCACGCTGCCGGATCGGCAGCTGGCGAATGGCGTAGTGGATGCCTTCGTCCATGCCAGCGAGCAATACCTGACGTACCCGGTAGGCGCCTTGGTGCAGGATGGCTGCGCCGAGGCCGTATTGCGCGCCCTGCGCCAGTTGGCGCAGCGTTTCGATGAGCGGCATGCGCTGGACTGGCGGCAGAACATGATGTGGGCGGCCAATCAGGCCCTGTCCGGCAGCATTGGCCTGGGCGTGCCGCAGGATTGGGCCACACATCGCATCGGCCGCGTGCTCACCGCCTTGTACGGCTTAGACCACGGTCGCACGCTGTCCATCGTGCAACCCGCGCTGCTGCGCGAGGCGATGGCGGAAAAGGCCGCCAAACTGCGTCAGATGGGCGAGCGGGTGTTCGACGCGCCCGGCTCGGCGCCGGAGCAGGTGATCGAGCGCATGGTTCAGCTCTATCGCCAGCTCGACATGCCGGTGACGCTGGCCGATGCTGGCGTGGCTGATGCCGATGCCGCCAATCAGGTGATGGATTTGCTGCGCCGCGATGGCGCGATACGGTTGGGCGAAAACGGCATCTTGGATGAGGGGCGCGTGGCGCGCATCGTGCGCGCGTTTTGCGCTTAGCGCCGCTCTAGGGGCTGTTGACGTTTGGTGAGTGAATCGCGTTTGAGCCGATTTGTGCCGGAAGCAAGGCGCACAGTCCGACGCATAGTCATTCTATGCAAGGACTGGGCAACACAGCTTCCGGCCCAAAGCGGCCAAACCCGCAGGGCCGGGCGCCTTTCGCGCCGACTCTTCGTTGTTCCGCGCTGGCAGAGAATGACTATGCGGCGCGCGAAACGCCTTGATTCGTCGCAAAATGCATCCCGGCGCGACCACTCTCCAAATGTCAACAGCCCCTAACACATCCCCTGATCCTGCCTGACGCCTCAATGCCATGCTATTTGCACTGACGGCGTTATTCTTGTCCTCGCGGTCATGCGCCGCGGCGGTCCCTTGCGGCGCATCGCCGCAATCAAATTTGTTTCAAATCAAGAGAGGCCCGACTGCTGCGGCGTGACAAACGATAAGCCTGTAAATTAGCAATGGTTAATTTACATTAAGGATCAGGTCATGGAACTGCTGCTTGGCCTTATCGTCACCATTTTGGTGGGACGCTATATTTTCAAGGGTTATTCCGCCACTGGGGTCTTGCTGGTCGGCGGTCTGTTTCTGTTGCTGGTTTCCGTGTTGCTGGGGCATAACATTCTGCCCAAGAATGTGGCGAGCACGGGTCATCCTTTTGCCGACATTCCGGAATACGTCAAGTCGTTGCTCAGCAATCGCGCTGCCGATCTGGGCCTGATGGTGATGGCCCTGTGCGGCTTTGCCAGTTACACCACGCATATCGGCGCCAACGACATGGTGGTCAAGCTGGCGTCGCGTCCCCTGAGCAAGATCCGTTCGCCGTATGTGCTGATGGTGGCGGCGTATTTTGTCGCCTGCGTGCTGTCGCTGGCGGTGTCCTCGGCCACCGGCCTGGGCGTGTTGCTGATGGCCACGCTGTTTCCCTTGATGGTGAATATGGGCATCAGCCGCGGCGCCGCAGCGGCGATTTGCGCCTCGCCGGCGGCGGTCATCCTGTCGCCCACTTCCGGCGATGTGGTGATCGCTGCCCAGGCTTCGCAGATGCCTTTGATCGATTTCGCCTTCAAGACCACGCTGCCCATCTCCATCGCGGCCATCCTGTGCATGGGCGCCACGCATTTCTTCTGGCAACGCTATCTGGACCGCAAGGCCGGCGTGGAGCTGAGCCGCCAGGATGTGAAGGAGATCCAGACCCAGGCACCGGCGTTCTACGCGCTGCTGCCGTTCACTCCCATCGTCGGCGTGCTGGTGTTCAACGGCAAGATCGCGCCGGAGCTGCACATCGTTACCATCCTGATTATCTGCATTCTGCTGACGTCTTGCCTCCAATTCATCCGCTATCGCCATGCCAAGCCGGTGTTCGCCGGCCTGGACACGGTCTACAAGGGCATGGGCGACGCGTTCACCAGCGTGGTCATGCTGATCGTCGCTGCCGGCGTGTTTGCGCAGGGGCTGTCCACGCTGGGTTTCATCAGTCAGCTGATCGCGTTGGCGCAGTCATTCGGCTCCGGCGCGGTGGTGCTGATGCTGGTATTGGTGGCGATCACCACTATCGCCGCGCTGACCACCGGTTCCGGCAATGCGCCCTTCTACGCTTTTGTCGAGCTGATTCCCAAACTGGCGGCGCAGTCCGGCATCAATCCGGCCTTTCTGGCCATCCCCATGCTGCAGGCGTCCAATCTGGGGCGCACGGTGTCGCCGGTGTCCGGCGTGGTGGTGGCCTGCTCCGGCATGAGCCAGGTGTCGCCGTTCGAGATCGTCAAGCGCACTTCGTTGCCGATAGTGGTGGGGCTGGCGGTGGTGATCGCCGGCACTTGCGTGCTGGTGCCGGCCTGATGGGAGGGGTTCAGGCTATGCCGAATCGCTCATCCAGCAGCTTGCTGGTCAACTGATGCAAGCCTTGCAACTGGGCTTGGGTGGCAGGGGGCAGGGCATTCAATTGGATCAGCACCTGGCAGGTTTCCTGCAAGCCGCGGTCCAGTCCCTGGCGCGCCAGCGGCGCGAAGGCGAGGCCGGCTTCGCGGGCGGAGAACTGCGGATGGCGCTGACAGTAGCGCTCGAACAGCATGGCGATGCCCAGCAGCAGATGCTGGCTGTGGCTGGTGCCGGGCAAATCCCCCTCCGGCCGCGGCCCCGGGTCGTGATCGAGTCCAGCCAGATGCGCCACTTGATCCATTGTCGCGCTGTACAGCAACTCTGCGGCCTGATGGCCGTGGCTCAAGCCGATGTCGGCGCTATCGTCCTGTTCTGGCTGTTGTTCGCCATGGCCGCCGGCGCGCCATTCCACGCTGCCGACGCGGTTGCCCTGGCGCGGATGCACCGGGCTGATCGGAGAGATGATGATATCGTCGTCGATGGCCATGGCAGGGACTCCGCCGCTTCAGCCGATCAGCTGCCGCTGCTCTGGCCGGAAGCGGCTTGCGTTTTGCTGCTGTCCTGATATTGCGACAGGAAATTATTAAAGCCTTGCTCTACCAGGTTGTAGGTTTTCTGAGCGTTGGCCGAGACATCGCCGTTGAATACGTTCAGGTTTTTCAGGATATCCGTGGCTTCCTGATAACCCTGCTCAAAACCCTGGCGCACAAGTTTGATGAAGCTCTGCGCCTGATCGGTCGTGTTCTGGTCCGGATGCTGCTGCTGATACAGGCCAAACAAACCCAGCGCGCCGTCGAGGATGCGTTTGGATGTGGCGTCCGGCGAAGTGTCTTCGTCGCTGGCGCTATTGCTGTCGCCGCTGCTGTCCTGTTGCTGGATCGAAATGCTCAGCTGCGTGCTGCTGACCTGGAGACTGGCGCTGCCTTGGCTTCCGCTCTGGTTGTTGCCATTGGCGAAGTCGGCGTTCAGAACCTGGTTGATGTTGGTGATGGAGGCCTTGAACAGCAGAGATTGCGACTGTTTTCCGCTGCTGATGGATACGCTGAGCGATTCCACCAGCAGCTGATTCAGTTGGTTGCGTGCGGTCTGGGCGCTGTAGGCGCTGTTTTGCGTTTGCGACGCGCCGCCGGCTTGGCCGGTTTGGCTGGGCTGGTTGTTGTTCAATGACGAGATTGACATCACGGACTCCTGTCGGCGCATGGTTGCCGCTTGGCGCACGCTGAGGGTGGAGGGGAATAACTTTAGTATGACTTTATTTCGGCCGCGGCATGGAAAACTTGTGGCTTGGCGGGATGGCTTAAGTAGTTTTGCGATGAAAACGCAACAGGCCGCTCCCTCGCGGTGAGCGGCCTGTCATGGGTGCGCTAGGGGCTGTTGACGTTTGGTGAGTGGATCGCGTTTGAGCCGATTTGGGCCGGAAGCAAGGCGCACAGTCCGACGCATAGTCATTCTATGCAAGGACTGGGCAACGCGGCCTCCGGCCCAAAGCGGCCAAACCCGCAGGGCCGGGCGCCTTTCGCGCCGACTCTTCGTTGTTCCGCGCTGGCAGAGAATGACTATGCGGCGCGCGAAACGCCTCGATTCGTCGCAAAACGCATCCCGGCGCGACCGCCCATCAAACGTCAACAGCCCCTAGGCCCGTTTTAGAAAGCGAAGTGCTCGTCTTCCAATGCCATCAGCGGCTTGGCGCCGGATTTGATGCTGGCCTTCAGCGCTTCCACTTCCGGCAGCAGTTTGGCGTAGTAGAAGCGGGCAGTGGCGATCTTCGCTTGGTAGAAGGCGTCGTCGCCGTTGCCGAGCTTGGCGTAGGAGACTTCCGCCATGCGCGCCCACAGCCAGGCGTAGGTCAGGTGGCCCACCAGGCGCAGGTAGTCGGTGGCGGCGGCACCGGCCTCATCTTTGTCCGACAGGCTGGCCATGCCGATGCCCATGGTGATTTCTCCTACTTCCTTCATCAGCTTGGACAGCGGGCTGACAAATTCGCCCAACTGCGCATGGCCTTCGTACTGCTGGCAGAACTTGTGGATCAGCTTGGTGAATTTGCGCAGCTTGGCGCCCTGGTCCAGCAACACTTTGCGGCCCAGCAGGTCGATCGCCTGGATGCCGTTGGTGCCTTCGTAGATTTGCGAGATGCGGCAGTCGCGCACCAATTGCTCCATGCCCCATTCGCGGATGAAACCATGGCCGCCGAACACTTGCACGCCCAGGTTGGCGGCAGTGTAGCCGTTGTCGGTCATGAAGGCCTTGGCCACTGGCGTCAGCAGCGCCACCAGGTCGGCTGCGTCGGCGCGGGCGGCGGCGTCCGGATGTTTGTCCTCGATGTCTAGTTGCAGCGCCAGCAGGGCGGCCAAGGCGCGGCCGGCCTCGGTGTAAGCTTTCTGCGTCAGCAGCATGCGGCGCACGTCGGGGTGGACGATGATGGGGTCGGCGGCCTTGTCCGGACATTTGGCGCCGTTCAGCGCGCGCATCTGCAGGCGTTCGCGGGCGTAGGCCAGCGCGCCCTGGAACGAGGCTTCGCCTATGCCCAGGCCCTGCATGCCGCAGCCGAGGCGGGCGGCGTTCATCATGGTGAACATGCAGGCCAGGCCTTTGTTCGGCTCACCGATCAGCCAGCCTTGCGCGCCGTCCAGATTGATCACCGCGGTGGCATTGGCCTTGATGCCCATCTTGTGCTCCAGGCTGCCGCAGGAAACGGCATTGCGCACGCCCTTGTCCAGGAACTTCGGCACGATGAACAGCGAGATGCCCTTCACGTCCTTGGGCGCGTCCGGCAGGCGGGCCAGCACCAGGTGGATGATGTTGTCGGACAGGTCGTGCTCGCCGGCGGAGATGAAGATCTTGGTGCCGGTGATGCGGTAGCTGCCATCGTCATTCGGCTCGGCCCTGGCTTTGAGCAGGCCGAGGTCGGTGCCGCAGTGCGGCTCGGTCAGGCACATGGTGCCGGTCCAGCTGCCGTCTACCAGTTTGGGCAGGTACTGCGCTTTTTGTTGTTCAGTGCCGTGGGCGTGAATGGCAGAATACGCGCCATGGGACAGGCCGGGGTACATCGACCAGGCCACATTGGCGGAGCACTGCATTTCCATGATGGGGAAGGCCATGCTCTTGGGCATGCCCTGGCCGCCGTAAGCGGGATCGCAATCCAGCGCCGGGAAACCCAGCTCGCAATACTGCTTGTAGGCCTCCTTGAAGCCGGCCGGCGTGGTGACGGACTTGGTGGCGCTGTCGAACTGGCAGCCTTCCTCATCGCCCAAACGGTTCAAGGGAGCGAGTTCGGATTCACAGAACTGGGCGGCCTGCTCCAAGTAGGCCTGGAAGATGTCCTGCGTCGCCTCTTCATAACCTGGCAACGTGGGGATGATGTCCTGTACCTTGATCAGTTCGTTGAGAACGAAATCAAAGTCGCGCAGCGGGGCTTGGTAAGCAGGCATTCGGTTTCTCCAGTTCGGTTGGTGCGGCCTGGTGCGTGCCAGGGCGATGCGTTTTATGATGCCCCTGATCTGAGGCGTGGTTTCATTCAAACGCTTGTTTAAATTATTCCCATGCTTTTGACAACCAAATTGCGCGCGAGTGCCCGGTAAACTGTGGCTTAACGGCAACGTGATGATTTGAATGCTGAATGACATTATTGAAACGAAAAATCCGCGCGTTTTCCGAGTGCCGGCATGAATGGTTCGCCCATCCCGCCTTGCGCTGGCTGGCGCCGTATCTGGACCATCCGGCGCTCTGGGCCTTCAACCGCCGCAAGGTGGCGATGGGCGTGGCGGTGGGTTTGTACTCGGGCGTGATGCCCGGCTTTACGCAGAAGGCCACCGCGCTGGCGCTGACCCTGCTGTTGCGGGTCAATCTGCCGGCTGCGATGGTGGTCTCGCTATACAGCAATCCCTTCACCGTGCTGCCCTTGTATTACTTGGCATATCGTTATGGCCGCTGCTTACTGGGCGAGACCGGGCCGGCTACAATGACTGCGCCGCCAAGCTTTTTTGGACTGGGGCCGATGGCCTGGCTGGGGCGGATGCTGGCTTGGCTGGCGGAGCTGGGCTGGCCCTTGCTGGTGGGCATGCCTGCCCTGGGGCTGACCTTGGGCGCGGCGGGCTATCTGGCCACGCGCGTCGTATGGCGCTGGGCGGTGGTCAGCGCATGGAACAATAGAAAGGCGAAATGTGAATCTGCTTGAGAAACAACTGTCTTCGGAACGGGTCTACCAAGGGGGCTTCCTGTCGGTGCACAAGGACATGGTGGAACTGCCCGACGGCAGGCAGGCGCCGCGCGAATATATCGTCCATCCCGGCGCGGTGGCCATACTGGCGCTGACGCCGCGGCAGGAGCTGGTGCTGGAGCGGCAATTCCGCTACCCGGCAGGCCGCGAGTTCATCGAGATTCCCGCCGGCAAAATCGATCCGGGCGAAGCGCCGGAAATCACCGCGCGTCGGGAATTATTGGAAGAAACCGGCTATCGTTCCGACAAATGGATATATTTGGGTACGGCCCACCCATGTATTGGTTATTCCAATGAAAAGATCAGCTACTATCTGGCACAAGACCTTGTGCTCAGCGAGCGGCAATTGGATGAGGGCGAGTTTCTGGAAGTGCTGACCCGACCGCTCGACGCAGCCATGGAAATGGTGTTGACCGGCGAAATCTGCGACAGCAAGTCGATTGTCGGCCTGCACTGGCTGGCGGCCTATCTGAGCGGGAGGATGCGAGGTGTCCCGATTTGACGCGTACTACGATCGCCGGCGCGGCCGGCGCATCAGCATGGGGTGCAAGGCGCGCATCAAGTGCCTGACCAACGGGCAGACCTTCTACGGCGAGTGCGTTGATCTGTCTGTGGATGGCATGGCCTTGCGCTCGGTCTTCGTGCCGCAATACGGCGAACGCTTGAACGTGATCGTGCTGGTGCCCGGGGTGGGCGGCGCGCCGGGCAAGCCGTTTGAGGCCGAGGTGGAGGTCAAACGCTGCAACGAGGTACAGCGTGGAACGATTTATGAGATTGGCGTCCGCATTGTTTTGCGTAAAAGCTGACAAACTATTGTTTTAAATAAATATATGGAAATTATTCCAGTTGAAATTACAAGCTTTTACTAAGCTTCATTTGTTGTTACAAAAATCTGAATTTAAAAAACGCTTATCGATTCAATAGCTTTTCTGTTTTACGGCTTCCCGCAAGATCGAGAAACCGCACATACCTGTTTTTTCCGGCCATTCCGTGCTGCTATGCTATACCCAAAAAAAGAACCGGAGACAAAGTCAGTACTCTAATTCAGCAAGGGGGACGACGAAGGCGACTCAGCCCTAGCCGCAACCACCTGCTACCAGCCAGGAGAGAGTCATGCACCCGGATATCTTCAGCCACTACGCAGTGCGCTACGATAAAACCCGCGAAGAAGAGTACACCATCCAGGAGTACCTGGAACTGTGCAAACAGGACCCGGGCGCCTACGCCACTGCCGCAGAACGCATGCTGGCAGCCATCGGGGAGCCGGAGTTGGTGGACACCCGCCACGATTCGCGGCTGTCACGCATTTTTTCCAACAAGGTCATCAAGGTCTATCCCGCCTTCCGCGACTTCTACGGCACCGAGGAAGTCATCGAGCAGGTGGTGGCGTATTTCCGCCACGCGGCTCAAGGCCTGGAAGAGAAGAAGCAGATTCTCTATCTGTTGGGGCCGGTAGGCGGCGGCAAATCTTCCATCGCCGAGAAGTTGAAGGAGCTGATGGAGCTGGTGCCGTTCTATAGCCTGAAGGGCAGCCCGGTCAACGAGTCTCCGCTGGCCCTGTTCAACTATGACGAAGATGGCGCCATCCTGGAAGAACAGTACGGCATTCCGCGCCGTTACCTCAAAGGCATCCCCAGCCCATGGGCGGTGAAGCGACTGCACGAGTTCAATGGCGACATCGGCCAGTTCCGCGTGGTCAAGCGCTACCCATCGGTGCTGAAGCAGATCGCCGTGGCCAAGACCGAACCGGGCGACGAGAACAACCAGGACATCAGCTCGCTGGTGGGCAAGGTCGATATCCGCAAGCTGGAAAAATACGCACAGGACGATCCGGACGCTTACAGCTACTCCGGCGGTTTGTGCCTGGCCAACCAGGGCTTGCTGGAATTCGTCGAAATGTTCAAGGCGCCGATCAAGGTGCTGCACCCGCTGCTGACCGCGACCCAGGAAGGCAACTTCAAGGGCACGGAAGGTTTCGGCGCGATTCCGTTCGAGGGCATCATCCTGGCCCACTCCAACGAGAGCGAGTGGAAACAGTTCCGCAACAACAAGAACAACGAAGCCTTCCTCGACCGGATCTATATCGTCAAGGTGCCGTATTGCCTGCGCGTGACCGAGGAAATCAAGATCTACGACAAGCTGATCCGCAACTCCTCGCTGGGCAAGGCCCCTTGCGCGCCCGGCACCTTGAAGATGATGGCCCAGTTCGCCGTGCTGTCGCGGCTGAAGGAGCCGGAAAACTCCAGCCTGTACAGCAAGATGCAGGTGTACGACGGCGATAACCTGAAAGACACGGATCCCAAGGCCAAGTCGCTGCAGGAATACCGCGACTACGCCGGCGTGGACGAGGGGATGGCGGGTCTGTCCACTCGCTTCGCCTACAAGATCCTGTCCAAGGTGTTCAACTTCGACCATAGCGAAGTGGCCGCCAACCCGGTGCATCTGCTGTATGTGATCGAGCAGCAGGTGGAGCGCGAGCAGTTCCCGGCCGAGACGGAACAGAAATACCTGACTTTCCTGAAGGAATATCTGGCGCCGAAATATGTCGAGTTCATCGGCAAGGAAATCCAGACCGCTTATCTGGAAAGTTATTCCGAATATGGCCAGAACATTTTCGACCGCTACGTGACTTTCGCCGATTACTGGATCCAGGATCAGGAATACCGCGATCAGGATACCGGCGAGATTTTCGACCGCACGTCGTTGAATGCCGAGCTGGAAAAGATCGAGAAACCTGCCGGGATTTCCAATCCCAAGGACTTCCGCAACGAGATCGTCAACTTCGTGCTGCGGGCCCGCGCCAACAATGGCGGCAAGAATCCGACCTGGACCAGCTACGAGAAGCTGCGCACGGTGATCGAGAAGAAGATGTTCTCCAACACCGAAGAGCTGCTTCCGGTCATTTCCTTCAATGCCAAGGCCAGTGCCGAGGATGCCAAGAAACACGAGGACTTCGTCAACCGCATGGTGGAAAAGGGTTACACCGCCAAGCAGGTGCGTCTGTTGTGCGAATGGTATCTGCGTGTGCGTAAGTCATCCTAAGCCGCCAGGCCCCCGCCGCTTGCGGCGGGGGCGGGAGGCGCCGGGCCGGGGCGGCCAGGCGACGAGGAGATACAACCGCGCGCGGGGTTGGACGGCAGGTTTCCAGGCGGGGCCTGCCGGCCGCGATTGCGCGCTAGAGAGGTGGCCATGTCCCACATCATAGACAGACGCCTCAACGGCAAGAACAAGTCGGCGGTCAATCGCGAACGCTTTCTTCGCCGTTTCAAGGCGCAAATCAAGGAAGCCGTCTCCAAGGCGATCAAGGGGCGGAGCATCACCGATATCGAAAGCGGGGAAAAGGTATCCATTCCGGTCAAGGATATTTCTGAACCGCATTTCCATCACGGCAAGGGCGGCGTTTGGGAAAACGTCCATCCCGGCAACGAGGAGTTCATCAAGGGCGACCGCATCCCCAGGCCGCAGGGCGGAGCGGGCGGCGGCGGCAGCAAGGCCAGCCAGGACGGCGAGGGCGAGGACGATTTCGTGTTCCAGCTGTCGCGCGAAGAGTTCATGAATGTGTTCTTCGACGATCTGGCCCTGCCCAACCTGATCAAGACCCAGTTGATGGGGATTGAAGAGCTGAAGACGGTGCGCGCCGGCTATACCAACGATGGCACGCCGGCCAATATCAATATTGTCCGCTCCTTGCGCGGCGCGCTGGCGCGCCGGGTGGCGATGTCTGCGCCGACGCTGGCCAGCCTGGATGACGCCGAGGAAGAGCTCGACACGCTGATCGAATCCGACGACGACAACGCCATCGAGGTGCGCGAGAAGCGGCAGAAAATCCACCAGATGCGGGAGCGTTTGGCCTGCATTCCGTGGATAGACCCGTTCGACCTGCGCTACAACAACCGGGTGAAGCAGCCCAAGCCGACCAGCCAGGCGGTGATGTTCTGCATCATGGACGTGTCCGGCTCGATGGACGAGCAAAAGAAGGACATGGCCAAGCGCTTCTTCATCCTGCTGTACATGTTCCTGCAGCGGAATTACGAGAAGATCGAAGTGGTGTTCATCCGCCACCATACCAGCGCGGTGGAGGTCAACGAGCAGGACTTCTTCCACTCGCGCGAGAGCGGCGGCACCGTGGTGTCGTCGGCGCTGAACCTGATGAGCGACATCGTCAAGAAGCGCTACGCCAGCAGCGAATGGAACATCTACGCCGCCCAGGCCTCGGACGGCGACAACTGGGACAGCGATTCGGCCAATTGCGGCCGCATCCTGGAGGACGAGCTGCTGCCGTACTGCCAGTACTTCGCCTACATCGAAATCACCGAGGGCGAGCCGCAGAACCTGTGGTACGAGTACCTGAAGGTCAAGGCGCAATGCCCGCAGTTCGCCATGCAGAAGATCCGCTCGGCGTCGGACATCTATCCCGTATTCCGCGAACTGTTCAAGCGCCAGCCGGCGGGAAGGAGTGGCGCATGAAGCGGGAAAAGAAGGGGGAAAGCATGAAACCGATTTCCACCGGATCCGAATGGACCTTCGAATTGGTCGGCGAATACGACCGCGCCATCCGCGAGATCGCGGTAGACGAATTCAAGCTGGATGTTTACCCCAACCAGCTGGAAATCATCACGGCCGAGCAGATGATGGATGCGTACGCCTCAGTGGGCATGCCGGTCAATTACCACCACTGGAGCTATGGCAAACACTTCGTCTCCACGGAGAAAAGCTACAAGCGCGGCCAGATGGGGCTGGCCTACGAGATCGTGATCAACTCCAACCCCTGCATCGCCTATCTGATGGAAGAAAACTCCATGACGATGCAGGCGCTGGTGATCGCGCACGCCGCCTACGGCCACAACAGTTTCTTCAAGGGCAACTACCTGTTCCGCTCCTGGACCGACGCCTCCGCCATCATCGACTATCTGGTGTTCGCCAAGAGCTACATCATGAAGTGCGAAGAGCGTTACGGCATCGACGAGGTAGAAGAGTTGCTGGACTCCTGCCACGCGCTGATGAACTATGGCGTGGATCGCTACAAGCGGCCGCAGAAGCTGTCGCTGGCGCAGGAGCAGGCGCGGCAGGAAGAGCGCGAGCAGTATCTGCAGATGCAGGTCAATGACTTGTGGCGCACCATTCCCAAGCGCGACAAGGACGATTCCGGCAAGTCCGCGCCGCGCTTCCCGACCGAACCGCAGGAGAACCTGCTGTATTTCATCGAGAAGTCCGCGCCGCTGCTGGAGCCTTGGCAGCGCGAGGTGGTGCGCATCGTGCGCAAGGTGGCGCAGTATTTCTACCCGCAGCGGCAGACTCAGGTGATGAACGAGGGTTGGGCCACCTTCTGGCATTACACCATCATGAATCGCCTGTACGACAAGGGCATGATCACCGACGGCGCCATGCTGGAGTTCCTGCAGAGCCACACCAATGTGGTGACGCAGCCGCCGGTGACGGCGCGCTGGTACAGCGGGATCAACCCCTATGCCTTGGGTTTCTCGATGTATCAGGACATCAAGCGGATCTGTCAGGCGCCGACCGACGAAGACAGGGCCTGGTTCCCGGATCTGGCCGGCACGAATTGGCGCGAGTCCCTGGAGTTCGCGATGCGCAATTTCAAGGACGAGAGCTTCATCTCGCAGTACCTGTCGCCCAAGTTGATTCGCGACTTCCGCTTGTTTGCGATCCGCGACGACGACAGGGACGACAAGCTGGAAATCTCGTGCATTCACGACGAAGAAGGCTACCGAGAAATCCGCAACCGGCTGGCCGATCAGTACAACCTGGGTTCGCGCGAGCCGAATATCCAGGTCTGGTCGGTCAATGTGCGAGGCGACCGCAGCCTGACGCTGCGCCACACCATGCATAACCGCCGCCCGCTGGAAGAGCAGAGCGCGCAGGAGGTGTTGAAGCATGTGTGTCGGCTGTGGGGCTTCGATGTCCGTCTGGAAAGCGTGGACGGCAATGGCGAAGTCAAGCAGCTGTTCGAGGTGCAGGCCAACAAGGACCCGGCGATGATCTGAAGCGCTTGGGCGTGACAGGCGGCGCCGCAAGGCGCCCGGCAATAGAGACAGGCAACGCGCGCGTTGCCTGTTTTCATGATGCCATAGCTGCTTTCAAGCCACGGAGGAAGGCTGGAATCGCCTCGCTCAGGCGGTGCCGCCCACCGGGGAGAGCCGGCAATGCGAGCGGTCCTCGAAGCTGCCATTGGGCAGGCCCCAGGCGTGGGCGTAGTGCATCTGGCCGTTGGCCTCTATCCGGATGGTGATTTCCTGGCGGAACTGCTCGCTCAGGCTGCGCGGGCCGCTGGCGAATACCACTTCCAGCACGCCGTTGCCGCTCTCGGCCAGGCGAATGGCGGGATGAGGCAAAACGAAGGGCAGCTCGTCCATCACCGGCCACAAACATAGGGTGCCGTCCGGCTGGTAGCCGAGCAGGGTGGTTTCCCGGTGCAGGACTTCGCCATCGGTGCCGTTGGCGGTGTAGTGAAGCAGCAAGGCCCTCTGGCCGGGCAGCGCTTGCCAGTGCAGGCAACCGGTGAAGGTCTGGTCATCGTGATTGATGCCCTCGCCACAAAACTGATTGGGCAGCGATTGCAGAGCGGCAAGCAGAGGCATGGCTAACCTTCCGGTTGCATGGAGGAGGTAGTCAGGATGGCAGGTTTGACAGCCGCGCGCAATACGTCTTAGGGCCGCTAACACAACCCCTGATCCTGCGTTGCGCCTTCTTGCCGCATGACTTGTACTGTCTGCGTCGGCGCGCCTCGGCTCAGATGCTCTTCGAAGTTTTTTAGCGGCTCTCAGCGTCTGGGGGCGTGGCCTGACAAGGGGATGAAGGCGCGCCACGGCTGGTCCGGATGCGTCAGTTCAGCCAGCCGCACGCCGTAAACTTGCTCCAGCCTTTCGAGCTGCATCATTTCGGCGGTGTTGCCATGCCCGGCGGCGCGGCCGTCATTCAGCAGCAGTACTTGGTCGGCATGGCGCAGGGCGAGATTGAGATCGTGCACCACGGCCAAGACGCCGATTTGCAGCTGGCGGCACAGCGCGCGGGCCTCTGTCATCAAAGCGTCGGACAGCGCGAAATCCAGCGCCGCAGTCGGCTCGTCCAGCAGTAGATAGCGCTGCGGCTGATCGGACAGTAAAAGCTGGCACAGCGCGCGGGCCAGCTGCAAGCGCTGCTTTTCGCCGCCGGACAGTTGCGACAGCCGGCGCTTGCGCAGCGCTGTCGCATGAGTCAAGGCCAGCGCCTGATCGATGGCGGCATGGCTTGGCGCGCGTCCGGAGGCGGCGAGCGGGTAGGCCCCGGCCGCGACCAGCTGCTCCGCGGTCCAGTCTTCCGGCATGGGCGGGGCCTGCTCCATGACGGCGCGCCGCGCCGCCAGCTGGCGCTTGCTCAATGTCGACAATGGCTGGCCATCCAGCAGGATGTCGCCTTGGTCGGGCTGCCACAGGCCGGAAAGCAGCTTCAGCAAGGAGCTTTTGCCGGCGCCATTCGGCCCCAGCACTACCAGCAGCTCGCCCGCTTGCAGCGTCAGGCTGATGTCGTCCAGCACCCGCCTGCCGTTGCGGGTCAGCGAGAGATGGCGCGCCTCAAGCATCGCGGCCCTCCTGACGTTTCAGCAGCCATAAAAAGAACGGCGCTCCCAGCAGGCTGGTGATCACGCCCACCGGCAGCTCCGCCGGCGCCAGCAGCGAACGGGCCAGCCAATCGGAGCCGACGCTGAGCCAAGCGCCCAGCAGCGGAGCCGCCAGCAAAAGGCGGCGCGAGTCGCTGCCGACCAATTGCCGCGCCAGGTGCGGCGCCATCAGGCCGACGAAGCCTATCATTCCGCAATTCGATACCACCAAGCCGGCCGCCAGCGCCGCCAGCAGGATGATGGCCCACTCCTGGCGGCGCACCGGAAAGCCCAGGTAGAACGCCGCGCTCTCGCCCAGCTGCAGGGCATTGAGGAAGCGCCAGCGCTGGTATAGGCCCAGCCAGATCAGCGGCGCCGCGAGCAGCAAGACCAGGGTTTGCGGCCATTCCATGCTGGCGAAGCTGCCCATCAGCCAGAAAGTCACGGTGCGCAGCGAGCCGTCCGGCAAGGTGGTGATCAGCAGCGTCAGCAGGCTGCCCAGCAGGGTGCTGACGGCCAGTCCGCTGAGTATCAGCTGCTTGCCGTCGCGGTCGCTGCCCAGCAGGCGCACCAGAAGCAAAGCGGCGAAGCCGCCAAAGAAGCCCGCCGCCGCCACGCCGTACAGGCCGACGCCCAGGCTCAATGCCAATGCGGCGGCCAGCGCGGCGCCGCTATTGATGCCTATCAGGCCGGGTTCGGCCAGCGGATTGCGAAAGCGCGCCTGCACGGCGGCCCCGGCGCTGGCCAGCAAGATGCCGGCGCTGGCGGCGGCCAGCAGCCGCGGCAGCCGCAACTCCACCAGCAATTGCCATTCCAGAAGCGGTTGCGGCGCCAGCCGCAGCAGGCTGGCAGGCTGCAGATGGCTGTGGTGCAGCAGGGAGGCGCAGGCGGTGGCGCCTAGCAGAAACAGCAGCAGGGGAATCAGCGTCGAGAGGCGCATGGAGGGGGGGAGGGGCTTAGCCCCTCCGCGGATCAACGCAGGCCAAGCACATCCTGCATGTCGAACAGGCCGTGCGGTTTGTCGGACAGCCAGCGCGCGGCGCGCACGGCGCCGTTGGCGAAGGTGGCGCGGCTGGAGGCTTTGTGGCTGATTTCCACCCGCTCGCCCAGCGTGGCGAACAGCGCGGTATGGTCGCCCACCACGTCGCCGCCGCGCACGGTGGCGAAGCCTATGGTTTGCGGATCGCGCTCGCCGGTGACGCCCTCGCGGCCGTAGACGGCGCATTGCTTCAGGTCGCGGCCCAGCGCGTCGGCGATGACTTCGCCCATGCGCAGCGCGGTGCCGGACGGCGCATCCACCTTGAAGCGGTGGTGGGCTTCGATGATTTCGATATCGTAGCCTTCGTCCAGCACGCGGGCGGCCATGTCCAGCAGCTTGAAGGTCAGGTTCACGCCCACGCTGAAGTTGGCGGCGAATACGATGCCGATCTTGTCCGCCGCCTCGCGGATGGCGGCCTTGCCGGCATCGTCGAAGCCGGTGGTGCCGATCACCATGCGCACGCCGCGTTCGACGCAGGCCAGCATGTGTTCCAGCGTGCCTTCGGGGCGAGTGAAGTCGATCACCACGTCGGCGCCGTCCAGCGCGGCGATGAAGTCCGAACTGATGGCGACGCCGCTGTTGCGGCCGCAGAACAGGCCGGCATCCTGGCCGATGAAGCCGGAGTCGGCGCGGTCGATGGCGGCGTGCAGGCGGGTGCCGGACGTGTTCAGCACCGATTCGATCAGCACCCGGCCCATGCGGCCGGACGCGCCGACGATCACGATGTTCTGCGGATTCATGGCTTCTTCACTTGTTCAGCGGGGACGGCCAGCGGAGCCGAAGCGTCCAGTTGCTTGGGCGGCGGCGCTGGCTGCGATTGGCCCTCTACGCGGTCCAGCACATCGCCTTTGAAATAGACGGTCAGCAGCTTATCGCTCTTCGGGTCCACTTTGCCGCCCTTGGCCTCGCTATACTTGTAGTCCCAGCGATTGGCATGGAAGGCGTCGGTAAGCAGCGGCGTGCCGAGCACGAAACGAACCTGGGCGCGGGTCATGCCCGGTTTGAGCTTGGCGACGGCGTCGGCGGTGACATAATTGCCTTGCTGAACTTCCACCTTGTGGGTCCAGTCCAGCGGATTCAGGGAACTGCAGCCAGAGACGGCGATGACAGCGGCGAAAATCAGGGCGCGCATGATACTCCGATTGACTCGAATGTTTATGAGGCTGTAATTAGGCAAAGCCGTCAAAAGGCTTTATCATGATTCGAAAACCGACACACTTTATATCACGATGAGCAAAGCCAGTCACCTCAAAGATATCGGCCTGAAAGCCACCGGACCGCGCCTGAAAATCCTGGATCTGTTCGAACAGGCCGACTCTGGGCATATGTCGGCCGAAGATGTCTACCGCAAGCTGTTAGCGGAAAACATCGACATCGGTCTCGCCACCATCTACCGCGTGCTGACGCAGTTCGAGCAGGCGGGCATTCTGGTGCGCCATCATTTCGAAACCGGCAAGGCCGTGTACGAATTGAACCAGGGCGGCCACCATGATCATATGGTGTGCGTCAGCTGCGGCAAGGTGGTCGAGTTCTTCGATCCCGAGATCGAGGCGCTGCAGAACCGCATCGCCGAGCAGCATGGCTACCGCATCGTCGACCACGCGCTGTACATGTATGGCGAGTGCCCCGACTGCCTGGGCAAGGGCGGTCAGCGCGGATGATTCCCTGGCTCGGACCCGAGCCTGTCTTCCCGCCGGTGACGCAGGCGCTGAGTCATCCCAACGGCCTGCTGGCCGCCGGCGGCGATTTGTCCCCCAGGCGCATTCTTAGCGCCTATTGCGAGGGCATTTTTCCCTGGTTTTCCGAGGGCGAACCCATTTTGTGGTGGTCGCCCGCGCCGCGCATGGTGCTGTATCCGGAAGAGCTGAAAGTCAGCCGTTCGCTGGCCAAGACCTTGCGCAACCTGGATTACGAGATACGCGTCGACAGCGCCTTTGACGAGGTGATGCGGGCCTGCGCCGAGCCGCGCGCTGGCCAGGACGGCACCTGGATCGTGCCCGAGATGGTGGCGGCCTATTGCCGGCTGCATCAGCTGGGCTATGCCCACAGTTTCGAAACCTGGATAGACGGCGAGCTGGTCGGAGGCTTGTATGGCGTGGCCATCGGGCGGATGTTCTATGGCGAGTCGATGTTTTCCCGCCGCACGGATGCGTCCAAGCTGGCTTTCGTCCACATGGTCCGCCATCTGGCAGGGCAGGGAGTAGGCATGATCGACTGTCAGATGCATACCGCGCATCTGGCGAGTCTGGGCGCCCGGCTGGTGCCGCGCGATGTTTTTCTTGCTACGCTGAAGGAGCGGGTCGGGCAATCCCAGCCTGACCGGATGTGGGAATACCATTATCGCCATGAGCCATCGTGAAGCCGGCCAAGTTGCGGCCATCCATTTCTATGCCACCGCGCCTTATCCCTGCAGCTATCTGCCGGAGCGGCAGGCGCGTTCGCAGGTGGCGATCCCGGCCGAGGCGATAGACAGCGGGGTCTACAGCCAATTGGTGCGGCTGGGTTTCCGCCGCAGCGGCCTGTATACCTATCGCCCTTATTGCGATTCCTGCCAGGCATGCATCCCGGTGCGGCTGCCGGTCGGCCAGTTTCAGCCCAACAGGACGCAGCGCCGGGTATGGAAGCGGGCCTCGCCGCTCATCGCGCATTGGCTGCCGCTGCGGTTCGATGCCGAGCACTACGCCTTATACCGTTTGTATCAGCAAACCCGGCATGCCGGTGGCGGGATGTCGGAGGATGATGCCCAGCAATACAGCGAGTTCATTCTGAAGAGCGGGGTGGATAGCCATCTGGTGGAATTCAGGCAGGATGGAGTGCTGAAGATGGTCAGCCTGGTGGATAAATTGATGGACGGTTTGTCCGCTGTTTACACCTTCTACGATCCGGAAGACACCCAGATGAGCCTGGGCGTGTACAACGTGCTGTGGCAGGTGGAGCAGGCCAGGGAGATGGGGCTGGATTATGTTTATCTGGGCTATTGGATCGCAGACTGCCGCAAGATGTCGTACAAGTCGGCCTATCGTCCGCTGCAGATATTGCGCGGGGGGCGTTGGCAGTGGCTGCCGGAGCATGCGCGCGACGCGCTGGCGAGTGGAAAATGAAACAGGCCCGGAAGGGCCTGTTTGCTTTGCTGCGTTGTTTGCCTGATCAGTACGGCACGACGCGGTCGTTGCCGCCGCCGCTCAGTACTTTCACGCGCTGATTGGCGACAAACGGGATGTCGGCTTCCTGCACGATGGATACGGTGCGGCCGGTATCCAGCTTGACGGTGATTTCCAGCGCGTTCTTGGTCATCGCGCGTTGCGCGGCTTGGGTGCCGAAGCCGCCAGCCAGCGCGCCGACGATGGCGCCGGCCGCCTGGCCCTTGCCGCCGCCGATATTGCTGCCCGCCAAGCCGCCCAGCGCGGCGCCGCCCAGGGTCAGCAGTTCGTTGTTGTCGCCTTCCATCTTCACGTTCTGCACCGAAACCACGGTGCCGAATTGCACGGTCTGCGCTTGGCGCATCTGGCTCTTGGAGTAAACGGCGGCGGAGTCCGAAGTGGCGCAGCCGCTAAGGATGCCTGCGCCGAGCAGGGCAATCAGGGTTGCGCGAGAAAAGTTAGAGATCATGTCCTGCTCCATTCTTTGGTTCAATTGCGAGCTTTTAGGTATTGTGCCACGGCTTTGCTGCATTCTCCCACCAATTCTGGTCCGCGGTAGATCAGGCCGCTGTAGAGTTGCACCAGCGTGGCGCCGGCATCCAGTTTTTCGACGGCGTCGTTGCCGGACAGGATGCCGCCAACACCTATGATAGGCAATGCGCCGTCAAGTTCCCGCGCCAGCTTGCGGATCACTGCGGTGGAGCGGCTGCGCACCGGGGCGCCGGACAGGCCGCCGGCCTCGTGTTCATGCGGGTGGCCGGCCACTTCGGCGCGAGATAGCGTGGTATTGGTGGCGATGACGCCGTCTATGCCCTTGTCTGTGAGCAGGCGGGCGATTTCCGTGATCTGCTCATCGTCCAGGTCCGGGGCGATCTTTACCGCCAGCGGCACGTAGCGGCCGTGCTGGTCGGCCAGCGCCTGTTGACGTTGTTTCAGGGCAGCCAGCAGCTTGCCGAGTTCGTCGCCTTGCTGCAGTTGTCGCAGATTCTTGGTGTTGGGCGAGGAGATGTTGACGGTGACGTAGCTGGCCGCGGCGTAGACCTGGTCCAAGCAGGCCAAATAGTCGTCTACGGCGTTTTCGATCGGCGTGATCGCGTTTTTGCCGATATTGATGCCTAGCACGCCCTTGAATCGGCAGCGGCGCACGTTTTCCAGCAGCGCCGCCACGCCGTGGTTGTTGAAGCCCATGCGATTGATGATGGCCTCGTGCTCCGGCAGGCGGAATAGCCGGGGTTTGGGATTGCCGTCCTGCGGACGCGGGGTGACGGTACCGATTTCGATGAAGCCGAAGCCCAGCGCCGCCAGCGCGTCGATATGGTCGCCGTTCTTGTCCAGCCCGGCGGCCAGGCCTACCGCATTGGGGAAGGTGATGCCCATGGCCTCCACCGGCTGGCGGATGGCCGGCGCCGCGGCCAGCGGGGTCAGATGCAGCCGGTGCGCGCGGTCCAGCATCTTCAGCGTGTGTTCATGGGCGGTTTCCGCGTCGAACTTGAACAGCAGCGGGCGCAGCAGCGGGTACAGCATGGCATTCTCCGGGCAGACAAATGCCCGGCATTATAACCGGGCATGGCGGCGGGGCTAGCGGGAATTACAGGATGCGGCAGGCTTCTTCGAAGCTGAAGCGCGGCGAGCGCGGGAACAGCTTGTCGGCTTCGCCGTAGCCCAGGTTGATCAGGAAGTTGGACTTGAAGCGGCCGTCCGGGAAGAAGGCGGCGTCCACAGCGGCGTTGTCGAAACCGGACATCGGGCCGCAATCGAGGCCCAGCGAGCGGGCGGCCAAGATCAGATACGCGCCTTGCAGCGTGCCGTTGCGGAAGGCAGTGGTGTTGATCAGCGCCTCATTGCCTTCGAACCAGCTCCTGGCGTCGGCGTGCGGGAATAGCTTGGGCAGTTCTTCATAGAAGCGCGTGTCGTGGGCGACGATCACGCAAACCGGCGCGGCCATGGTCTTTTCCACATTGCCTTCTGCCAGGCACGGCTTCAGCTTGGCCTTGGCCTCGGCGCTCTTGACGAACACCAGGCGCGCCGGCGAGCAGTTGGCACTGGTCGGCGCCTGCTTCAGCAGGTCGTACAGCTGATGCAGCAGCTCGTCGTTCACCGGCCGCGGTTGCCAGTGGCTATGGGTGCGGGCGTTCAGGAACAGTTGTTCCAGCGTGGCGTGCGAAAGGGGAGTGCTCATGGTTTGACCTCGTTGGGGGGGGGGATGCCTCGGCCGCTCCGGCAGTGTTGTTTGCCTGCACGGATATCGTCACGCGGCGATTGCGGGCGCGGCCCTCGGCTGTGGCGTTGTCGGCGGCGGGCAGGTTGGCGCCGTGGCCCACCGCGACCAGTCGCTGCGGCAGCACGCCGTTTTCCTCGAACAGCCGGACGATGCCGCCGGCGCGCGCCGCGGACAGTTCCCAGTTGGACGGGAAGTTGGCTGTGCTGATCGGGACGTTGTCGGTAAAACCTTCCACCTTGATGGAGTTGTCCACGCCGGCCAGCAGCTTGGCCATGCTGGACATCAGCGGCAGCGACTGCGTGCTGGGTACGGCCTGGCCGACTGCGAACAGGGCGCTGTCGCGCACCTCTATCGTGATGCCCTGGTCGTTCTGGGTGATGGTGACTTCGCCGCTTTGCACCAGCGGGTTCAGCACTTTGGCCAGATTCTGCGTCAGCTGGCTGAGTTTGGCGGTTTCCTGGGCGGGATGGCCGGACTTGATGGCCTTGCCGATAGGCTTGGTCTGCGGAATTTCTATCAGGGTATTGGCGCCGCCGGTGGGCGGCGAGGTTTGCACTGTGACCATCGTTCCGCTGCGGAAGGCGTCCATGATGGCCGACGACATGACGCGGTATTTGCCCTCGTTCAGCGACGAGATGGCGTACATCACCACAAAGAAGGCAAACAGCAGGGTGATGAAGTCCGCGTAGGAGACCAGCCACCGCTCGTGGTTTTCGTGCTCTTCTTCATGCCGCTTGCGTCGGGATGCCATGGCCGCCTCCGCTGGATCAGAACAGTTTGGTGTCGAACAGAGACTTCACGCCGCCGGCGAATTCCACGCCGATGCGGCGCGCCACGCGGCTGGAGAAGTCGTCTTGCTGGGTGTAATCCACGGTCTTTTCCGCCTTGACCACATCGCGCGCGACCGAGGCTACGGTGCCGTAGCCGTCGGCCAGACCCAGCGGGATGGCTTTTTCGCCCAGCCACACCATGCCGCTGAACAGCTGCGGGTCATTCTTCAGGCGGCTGCCGCGGCCGGCTTGCACGGCCTGGATGAACTGGGCGTGGATGTCATCCAGCAGCTGCTGGCGAATGGCCTCGTGCTTGGGATTGGTCGGCGAGAACGGATCGCCCATCGCCTTGTTTTCGCCCGAGGTCTTCAACCGGCGTTCCACGCCGAGTTTCTCCAGCGCGCCGGTAAAGCCGAAACCATCGGACAGCACGCCTATCGAGCCGACGATGCTGGCCTTGTCGACATAAATCTTGTCCGCGGCGGAGGCGATGTAATAGCAGCCGGACGCGCAGACTTCGCTGACCACCACATAGACTGGAATATTGGCGTGCAGCTTCTTCAGCCGCCGGATTTCATCGTAGACCATGCCGGATAGCACCGGGCTGCCGCCGGGGCTGTTGGCGTCGATGATGATGCCTTTGGTGTTGCGATCGCGGAAGGCTTCATCCAGCGCCTCGGTCATTTTCTTGCCGGTGTCGTTTTCGCTGGTGATGGCGCCGTCCAGCTGGATCACGGCGCTATGGCCGCTGCCGGTCAGGCTGGCGCCGGCCTTTTCCTCATTGCGCATGAACAGGCTGACGGCGATGAAGCCGATGATGGCCAGCCAGATCAGCCGGAAGAAGATTTTCCATTGCCGGCTGCGGCGTTGCTCCACCAAGGCGGCGGAGGCCAGTTTTTCCAGTAGTTGTCGTTCCCAGTTATGGGTGTCGCTCATGATCGATTTCGCTCCGGAGATAATCCCGGCAGTCTAGCAAAAATCATCCGGGCATGACATTGAGCCAGACTTGGCCGTTTTCTTCAATCACGTCGAGGGCGGTCAGCGATTGGCCTCGACATGGTCCCCAGCTGCAATAGCCGGTGGCGGGGTGGTAGCGCGCGCCGTGGGTGCTGCAGATCAGATGGTGGCCGCTCAGGTCGAACAGCTTGCCGTCCTGCAGGTCCAGCTCAATCGGGACATGGCAGCAGCGGTTTAAATAGCCATGCACCTGGCCGCGGTAACGGATGGCGAAGGCGGGCAGGCGACTGCCGTCGGCTTGCGCGATTTCAAAACGGTAGGCCAGGCCGCCGTCTTCTAGTTGCGCCGAAGCGCAGATCAGCAGAGCCGGGGCAGCAGCCATGAGGCCAGCTCGGGCAGCGAGTGGACGATGGCGCGCGGCTGGCAACGCTGCAGATGCTCGCTGGCATGGGCGCCGTGGCTGATGCCTATGCCGTGGCAGCCGGCATGGTTCGCCATCAGCAGGTCGTGGCTGGTGTCGCCGACCATCAGCGTGCGGTGGCACCCCACGCCAAAGACGTCGGTCAGCTGCAGCAGCATGTCCGGATGCGGCTTGGAGTGGCATTCGTCTACGGTGCGGGTGGCGTCAAACAGCTTCGCTATGCCGGCTGCCGCGAGCGCGCGGTCCAGGCCGGCGCGGCTGCTGCCGGTGGCGATGGCGACGAAGACGCCGTGGGCGCGGATGGCTTCCAGCGTTTCGCGGGCGGCGTCGAACAGGGTGACTTGGTCCAGATTGGCCTGGTAGTGGCGGCGGAAGGCGTCGATCAAATCCGGCAAGCGATCAGCTTGCTGCTCCGGGCAGAACTGCCGCATCGCATCGGCCAACCGCAGGCCGATGACGTGGCTGGCGGCCTCGCGTGCCGGAACGGGGAAGGCGAGGTCGCGGCAGGCTTGCTGGATGGCATGGACGATGTGGCCAGTCGAGTCCATCAGCGTGCCATCCCAGTCGAACACTACCAGATCATACTCACGCATCAGCGCCGCTCCAGGGTTTTCAGGAATTTTTCCAGCTCCGGCGGCAACGGCGCTTCCAGCTTCAGCGGGGCGCCGGTCAGCGGGTGCGGCAGGCTCAGGCTTCGGGCATGCAGGAACATGCGCTTCAGGCCGCGTTTGGCCAGTTCCTTGTTCAGCGCGAAGTCGCCGTATTTCTCGTCGCCGGCGATGGCGCAGCCATTGGCCTGCATATGCACGCGGATCTGGTGGGTGCGGCCGGTGCGCAGGTGGGCTTCCACCAGCGTGAATTCCGTGTAGCGCTGCTGGATGGCGAAGTTGGTGTGGGCGTATTGGCCGTCGTCGCCTTCCGCTACCTTGACCCGGCGCTCGCCGTCCGGCGTGTGGAACTTGAACAGCGGCAGTTTCACCTGTTTGATGTTTTCCGGCCAGTGGCCAGTGGCCAGCGCCAGATAGCGCTTGTCCGGCACGTTGTCGCGCATCATGTCGTGCAGCTTGGTCAGCGCGGAGCGTTTTTTGGCCAGCATCAGCAGGCCGGAGGTTTCGCGGTCCAGCCGGTGCACCAGCTCAAGATAGCGCCATTCCGGGTGGGCGCGCCGCAATTGCTCGATCACGCCGAAGGACACGCCGCTGCCGCCGTGCACGGCCACGCCGGCCGGCTTGTTGATCACCAGCAGCGCGTCGTCCTCGTAGATGACCGGGAAGGTGGCGGCCGGCACGACTTTTTCCGGGCGCTCGGCGATGCGGATCGGCGGAATGCGCAAGGTGTCCCCGTCCGCCACCCGGTAGCTGGCGTCGACGCGGCCCTTGTTCACGCGCACCTCGCCGGAGCGCAGAATGCGGTAGATATGGCTCTTCGGCACCCCCTTGAGCAGCCGCTGCAGGTAGTTGTCCAGCCGCTGGCCGGCATCTTCTGCGGTGACTTCAAGGAAGGTTACGGAATCTTTGCGAATGTCTGTCATATTGCTTATACTTGTGGCGCTGTCCGTGGTGCGTGGCACCCTAGAGCGGACGGCGGCCGGAAAACCACGATCACGGGTTGTTTTGCGTGATGCTGCTGCGGAGATCCGAAATGGCCGGCAGGGGCCAACTCCTGACCTGATGCCGTTTGTCACAGCCGCAGCCAAGGTTAACTCGCTCACCGAAAAGTAGCGATGGTAATGCATTTATACGCACAACGCACTCACGAGTATTCCATCTTTCGATGCCAAGCCAGTCGAGAGATTTCGCAGCGAAGTTTGACCCGGCATGCCAGCCGTCCTGCTGTGTTTGTCCCGCCTGGTAGGCGGGATCGGCGACAACGCCGATGCGCCGGTTGCGCACAGAATGGCGGGGCTGCATGTGACTCAATTCAGGAAGTAGGCTGTCAAAGCAAACCTGTTTTTCTCGATCTTTACCTCGACACTTCTTTCGGAAAGCGCCCATTTATAGTCACTGGGCCGTCAAATACTGGCTGCGTCCTTGCGTGAGTGCTGCGCAAGGAATGTAAATGAAACGTATGTTGTTCAACGCGACGCAAGCTGAAGAGCTGCGCGTCGCCATTGTCGATGGGCAAAAGCTCGTCGACCTCGATATCGAGACCGTAGGCAAAGAGCAGCGCAAGGGGAATATCTACAAGGGTGTGATCACCCGCATCGAACCTTCGCTGGAAGCCTGCTTTGTCGATTACGGCACGGAACGCCACGGCTTCCTGCCGTTCAAGGAAGTGTCCCGCTCCTATTTCCAAGGCTATGAAGGCGGTCGTCCGCGCATTCAGGACGTGCTGCGCGAAGGCATGGAAGTGGTGGTGCAGGTGGAGAAGGACGAGCGCGGCAATAAAGGCGCGGCGCTGACCACCTATATCAGCCTGGCCGGCCGTTATCTGGTGCTGATGCCTAACAACCCGCGTGGTGGCGGCGTATCGCGCCGCATTGAGGGCGAGGAGCGCCAGGAGCTGAAAGACCTGCTGTCGCAGCTGGAAGTGCCTCACGGCATGAGCCTGATCGCCCGCACCGCCGGCATCGGCCGCAATCTGGAAGAGCTGCAGTGGGACATGGGTTACCTGATGCAGCTGTGGCGCGCCATCGAAGGCGCTGCTGGCGCGCAGTCCGCTCCTTTCCTGATCCTGCAGGAAGGCAGTCTGGTGATCCGCGCGATCCGCGACTACTTCCACCCGGACATCGGCGAAGTGCTGATCGACACCGACGAAATCCACGACCAGGCCCGCCAGTTCATGAGCCATGTCATGCCTAACATGCTGTCGCGTGTGAAGCTGTACAAGGATCATGTGCCGCTGTTCTCCCGCTTCCAGATCGAACACCAGATCGAAACCGCCTTCTCGCGCAGCGTGCAGCTGCCGTCCGGCGGCGCCATCGTGATCGACCACACCGAAGCGCTGGTGTCGGTCGACGTCAACTCGGCGCGCGCCACCAAGGGCGCCGACATCGAGGAAACCGCAGTCCGCACCAACCTGGAAGCGGCCGAAGAGATCGCCCGCCAGCTGCGTCTGCGCGACTTGGGCGGCCTGGTGGTGATCGACTTCATCGACATGGAAAACCCGAAGAACCAGCGCGACGTGGAAAACCGCCTGCGCGACGTTCTGAAGCATGACCGCGCCCGCGTGCAGATGGGCAAGCTGTCCCGCTTCGGCCTGCTGGAGCTGTCCCGTCAGCGTCTGCAGCCGTCGCTGGGCGAGACCAGCCACGAGCCGTGCCCGCGTTGCCATGGCATCGGCTTCATCCGCGGCACCGAATCGTCCGCGCTGCACATCCTGCGCATCATCCAGGAAGAGGCGATGAAGGAAAACACCGGCGCGGTGCACGCGCAGGTGCCGGTCGATGTGGCCACCTTCCTGCTGAACGAGAAGCGCGCCGAGATCCACTCCATCGAAGAACGCCTCGATGTGGACGTGGTGCTGATCCCGAACATCCACCTGGAAACGCCGCATTACAAGATAGTGCGCGTGCGCCACGACGACCTGGCCGAAGTGGGCGAGGCCGCGAGCTACACCCGCGTCGAAGTGCAGGAAGAGGATGTGATCACCAACTTCGGCCAGGAAAAGCCGAAGGTGGTGCGCCAGGAAGCCGCGGTCAAGGGCATCACGCCGCAGCAACCGGCGCCGACCGCTGCGCCGGCCCCGGCCGCCAAACCGGTGGAGCAGGCTGGCCTGTTCTCCGGCATCGTGTCCTGGTTCAAGGGCCTGTTCGCCGAGCCGGAGAAGGTTGCCGAGCCGGAGAAGAAAAAGCCGGCTCCCGCAGCCGCCCGCAACGAGCAGCGCGGCAACCGTTCGCGTCAGCAGGAGCGCCGTACCGGCGCCCAGGCTCGCCGCGAGCACGAGCAGCGCCGCCAGACCGTTCAGGATGACGTGAAGCCGCGTCGCCAAGACGAGCGCAAGGATGCCGAGCGCCCGGAACGCAAGGATGCGGAGCGCAAGGAGCCTGTTCGCGAACGCGAAGAGCGCAACGAGCAGCAGCGCGAGCGCGGCAATCGCCGCCGCGAGCGCGAGGGCCGCGAGCCGCGCGAAGCGAAGGAAGTCCGCGAGCAGCAGCCGCGTGAAGAGCGCGTGAGCGACAAGGCTGAAAAGCAGGACAAGCCGCAGCAGGAGCCGCGTCGCCGTCAGGTGCCGGTTGCCGCTCCGGTTGAGGCTGAGAAGCCGCTGGTGCAGGAAGAACTGCGCGCCGAAGGCATCGAAGGCGAGCAGACCGAGCAGCAGGAACGCGGCGAGCGCCGCCGCCGCCGCAGCCGCCGCGATCGTCGTCGCGACAATCCGGAAGCTCAGGTAGAAGGCGTAGCCGCCGAAACTGGCGCCGAAGCTCCGTTGGCGGAAGCCGCCGGCGTGGCCGCCGCAGCCGCCGTGGCGGTGGCTGCGGTGGAAGTGGCGAGCGAAGCGTCTGCAGCCCAGCTGGTGGAAGTGGAAACCAAGCCCGCCGAAGCGGTGGCGAGCGAAGTCGCTGCTCCTGTGGCCGTGCTTGAGGCGGCTCCGGCGGTGGCTGAAGTCGCCGAAGTGGCCGAGCCTGTCGTGGTGGAGGTGCAACCTGTTGCCGAGCCTGTTGTGGCGCCGGTGGTGGTGGCCGAGCCTGAGCCCGAAGCCGTGGTGGTGACGCCGGCGCTTGAGGTTGAAGCGCAAGTCGAAGCGCAAACGGCTGAGCTGGTTGAGCCGGTTGTCGAGGCGGCTTCTGCGGTAGTGGTGGAGCAAGCTGTAGTCGTGGCGGCTCCGGTGGAGGCGCTTGTCGAAGCGCAGCCGTCCATCGAGCAGGCTCCGCAGACGGTTGAGACCGTTGTCGAGGCCAAGCCGCTGGATCTGGGCGGGCTGGTCATGGTTTCGACCAAGCCGGCGCAACTGCAGCCGCAAGCGGTAGAAGAGCCGCTGCTGCCGCAAGGCCCGCGCCGCCGCGACGTGGTGGGCCAAGCGCAAGCCGACGTTGAGCAGCCGGTGCAGTTGATGCAGGTAGAAACCCGCCAGGGTTGATCCTGCTGGGCGGGGAGGGCGCAAGTCTTCCCCGCCCAGATTTCTGATGTGTTGACGAGGAATGGGATGTAGGTTATCATCCTTTTCTCTAATGTTCCCTGATAGCTCAGTCGGTAGAGCGACGGACTGTTAATCCGCAGGTCGCAGGTTCGAGCCCTGCTCGGGGAGCCAGAATTTAAAAGCCCGCATCAACCGATGCGGGCTTTTTGCTTTGCCTCATCCATCTGGCTGATCCCGGCGCGGGTGGCGCTCCGTTTCATGGAAATGGAACAAAACAGTCATATTCAAGACTAATCTTCCAATCTCAATACTTTCCTGGCCGAGACGCGTTCCGGCCAGTTCGGTGACCGATGGCATTTCTCGAATCCTTTAATCAATCGCTGTTCCTGCTGATCAACGCCACCCCCGCCAGCACGCCGTTTTCCATCAAGCTGGCCACCTTCATCGCCCGTGATGTGATGCGCCTGCTGCCAGTGCTGCTGTTCGCATTGTGGCTATGGGGGCGCCCTGCGCTGCGCGACACCATACTGAAAGCCCTGCTGTTTACCGGCGTCGCCTTGCTGGGCAACTGGCTGATCGGGCTGGTCTGGCCACATCCGCGGCCGTTCGCCATGCCTATCGGCTATACCTTTCTGGTGCATGACGCCACGCCATCGTTTCCCAGCAACCACGGCACGATTTTCGCGATGATGGCGCTGTGCTGGTGGTTCAGCCCGGCGCGCGGCTGGGGCTGGCTGTTGGCGGTTGCCGGTGCGGCCGTGGCCTGGTCCAGAGTGTTTCTTGGCGTGCATTTCCCCTTGGACATGCTGGGGGCCTTGCTGGTGTCCATCGCTTGGTATGCAGCGCTGTCGCCTGCGTGGGCGCGATATGGCGACGCCTTGACCGGGATGGCCGAGCTTCTATACCGGCGCTTGCTGGCCAAGCCCATCGCACAGGGGCTGATCCGGCACTGAGCGTGGCTGCCGCCTTTATTTGATCTGGATGCTGCTCTGGTTTGGATAGCCTATTTTTTAAGCACACGCGATAGCCGCTTGGTGGTAAAGTAAACAAAAGTTATTTGTTTATATCAATTGCAGTGGTGTCGGGAATGAGCATGTCTGAACGCGAAATGAGCTTGTGGCCGGAATTCGTCAAGGCCCTGAAACAGGAAGTGGTGCCGGCCTTGGGCTGTACCGAGCCGATCTCGCTGGCGCTGGCCGCCGCGCTGGCCGCGCGGGAGCTGGGCAAAACGCCGCAGCGCATCGACGCCTGGGTGTCGGCCAACCTGATGAAGAACGGCATGGGCGTGACCGTGCCGGGCACCGGCACGGTAGGTTTGCCCATTGCCGCCGCCGTTGGCGCGCTGGGCGGCGACCCGGACGCCAAGCTGGAAGTGCTGAAAAACCTGACTGTGGAGCAGGTGGCCGCCGGCAAGCAGATGCTGGCCGAGGGCAAGGTCAAGCTGGGCGTAGCGGCGGTGCCGAATATTCTGTATGCCGAAGCCTGCGTCTGGCACGGCGACGAATGCGCCCGCGTGGCCATCGCCGACGCCCATACCAACGTGATCCGGATAGAGCGCAACGGCGAGGTCTTGCTCAAGCGCGAGGCGGCCGACGCCAAGCCGGTGGAAAGCTACGAGCTGGGCGACGCCACCGCGCGCGACGTCTACGACTTCGCCACCCGCGCGCCGCTGGAGATGATCGAATTCATCTACGACGCCGCGGTGCTGAACAGCGCCTTAGCCGACGAGGGCATGAGCGGCAAGTACGGTCTGCACATCGGCGCCACGCTGCAGCGGCAGATCGAGGCGGGTTTGCTGTCCGAAGGCCTGCTGTCGCGCATCCTCACCCGCACCACCGCCGCGTCCGACGCGCGCATGGGCGGCGCCACGCTGCCGGCGATGAGCAATTCCGGCTCCGGCAACCAGGGCATCGCCGCGACCATGCCGGTGGTGGTGGTGGCCGAGCACGTCAAGGCCGACCGCGAGACCCTGATCCGCGCGCTGGCCTTGTCGCACCTGATCGCTGTCTACATCCACACCCGCTTGCCCAAGCTGTCCGCGCTATGCGCCGTCACCACCGCGTCCATGGGCGCGGCGGCCGGCATGGCGCAGCTGCTGAACGGCGGCTATCCGGCGGTCAGCATGGCGATTTCCAGCATGATAGGCGATTTGGCCGGCATGATCTGCGACGGCGCGTCCAATAGCTGCGCGATGAAGGTCTCCACCTCGGCCGGTTCCGGCTTCAAGGCGGTATTGATGGCGCTCGATGGCACCCGCGTCACCGGCAACGAAGGCATCGTCGCCCACGACGTGGACGTGTCCATCGCCAACCTGGGCAAGCTGGCCACGCAGGGCATGGCGCAGACCGATACCCAGATCCTGCAGATCATGATGGACAAGCGCTGAGTCAGCCCATCGCGTCACGAAACAGGCCCGGCATTGCCGGGCCTGTTTGTTTAAGTGCCGAGGCCTAGTCCTGCGTCGCCGGACTCAGCGCCTGGCGCACGCTGGCTTCGTTCAGCGCCGGCGCGCACAGTTCGATGAAGCGGTAGGCGTAGCTGCGCAAATAATGGCCGCGGCGGATGGCGATGCGGCTGGTTTGCTGGCCGAACAGCGGCGCGCCTTCCACCACCTTGACGCTGGTATCGCGGCGCGGGTCCACCGCCATGGAGGCGACGATGCCGACGCCCAGCTCCAGTTCGACATAGGTCTTGATCACGTCGGCGTCCAGCGCCGACATCACGATGTCCGGCGCCAGGCCGGCTTCGGCGAAGGCATTGTCTATCCTGGCGCGGCCGGTGAAGCCGTTGTGGTAGGTGACGATGGGGTGCTCGGCCAGCGCCTCCAGCGTCAGCGGCGCGTCATGCAGCGGATGAGCCGGTGGCGCGATCACACAGTGATGCCAGCTGTAGTAGGGGAAAGACACCAGTTCCGGCACCTCATGCACGGCCTCGGTGGCGATGCCGATGTCAGCCTCGCCTTCCAGCAGCAGCTTGACCAGCTCAGCCGGGCTGGCCTGATGCAGCACCAGATGCACGCGCGGGAAGGCGCGCTTGAACGCGGTGACGACCTGCGGCAGCGCATAGCGCGCCTGGGTGTGGGTGGTGGCGATGGTCAGCTGGCCCTCTTCGCGCAGGCTGAACTGCTGCGCCAGCCGCTTGATGTTGCCGGCGTCCAGCAGCATGCGTTCGACGATGGTCAGCAGCTCTTTGCCTGGGTCCGTCAGGCCAAGGAAGCGCTTGCCCTTGCGGATGAACAGTTCCACGCCCAGTTCGTCCTCCAGATCCTTGATGTGCTTGCTGACGCCGGATTGCGAGGTGTACAGCGCGTTGGCCACTTCGGTCAGGTTGAAGCCCTGACGCACCGTTTCGCGGATGATGCGCAGTTGCTGGAAGTTCATGCCTCGGCTCCTTGCGCGGCGGCAAAGACGCGGGCGGCGCGCGCCTGCAGCCGCACCGGCTGGCCGGCGGCCAGCGTTTGCAGCAGCGGGGCGTCGGCCGGCAGTTCGGCGTCGAAAGTCTGGCCGGCCAGTTCGTCGCGTCCTTCCAGCTCGACGCGGGCCAGGCCGCCCAGCGTCAGCACGCGCTGCACGCGCGCCGGCAGGCCCGGCCCATGATCCGGGACGATGGCCAGTTCGTGCGGCCGGATGAAGGCTTCCACCGGCTGGCCGTGCGGTTGTTGATGGTCGGCGTCCAGCATCTGCCCGCCCACCGCGATGGCGCCGGGGCCGCTGATGCCGCGGATGCGGTTGGCGCTGCCGAGGAAACCATAGACGAAGGCGCTGGCCGGCTGGCTGTATACCTCGGTCGGCGAGCCTATCTGCTCCACTTGGCCATGGTTCATCAGCACCACCCGGTCCGCCACTTCCAACGCTTCTTCCTGATCGTGGGTGACGAACAGCGAGGTGATGTGCAATTCATCGTGCAGCTTGCGCAGCCAGCGGCGCAGCTCCTTGCGCACCTTGGCGTCCAGCGCGCCGAACGGCTCGTCCAGCAGCAGCACGCGCGGCTGCACCGCCAGCGCGCGGGCCAGGGCGATGCGCTGGCGTTGGCCGCCGGACAGCTGGGCGGGGAAGCGGTCGGCCAGCCAGTTCAGCTGCACCAGGTCCAGCAGCTCATGGACGCGGCGGGCGATCTCGGCCTCGGACGGCCGCTCGCGCCGCGGCTTCATGCGCAGGCCGAAGGCCACGTTGTCGAACACGCTCATATGGCGGAACAAGGCGTAGTGCTGGAACACGAAACCGACCTGTCGTTCGCGCACATGGGTGGCGGAGGCGTCTTCGCCATCCAGCAACACGCGGCCGCGATCGGCCTGCTCCAGGCCGGCGATGATGCGCAAGAGCGTGGTCTTGCCGCAGCCGGACGGCCCCAGCAGCGCCACCAACTCGCCGCTGGGGAAGTTGAGGCTCACGTCGTTCAGGGCGACGAAGTCGCCAAAAGCCTTGCGGATGTTTTCTACTTGTATGCTCATCTCAGTTTTCCTTGGCGCCGCGCCATTCCACCCAGCTCTTCAGCGCCAGCGTGACCAGGGCCAGCAAGGCCAGCAGGGACGCCACGGCGAAGGCCGCAGCGAAATTGTACTCGTTGTAGAGGATTTCCACGTGCAAGGGCAGGGTATTGGTCTCGCCGCGGATATGGCCGGACACCACGGACACCGCGCCGAACTCGCCCATCGCCCGCGCGTTGCTGAGGATGACGCCGTACAACAGCGCCCAGCGCACATTGGGCAGGGTGACATGCCACAGCACCTGCCAGCCGCGCGCGCCCAGCACCACGGCCGCTTCCTCTTCCTCGCGGCCCTGCGCCTCCAGCAGCGGGATCAGCTCGCGGGCGACGAAGGGCACGGTGACGAATAGCGTGGCCAGCACGATGCCGGGCACCGAGAAAATGATCTTGAAGCCATGCTCGGCCAACCATGGCCCCAGCCAGCCCTGCTGGCCGAACACCAGAACGAAGATCAGGCCGGCGACGACCGGCGACACTGAAAACGGCAAATCGATCAGCGTGATCAACAGCTGCTTGCCGCGAAAATCGAAGCGGGTAACCGCCCAAGCCGCGGCGACGCCGAATACCAGATTCAGCGGGACGGAAATCACGGCGGCCAGCAAGGTCAGCCGCACGGCGGCCAGCGCGTCCGGCTCGGCCAGCGCGGACAGATAGGTCTCCCAGCCTTTGGCAAAGGCCTCCGCGAACACCACGATCAGCGGCAGCAACAGGAATATCGCGAAGAAACTCAGCGACAGCGTCAGGATCAGCCATTTCACCGTGCTCGACTCTCGGGTGGCGGCGCGGGTTTCCAGCAGCGCGGCCTTATCCGCGCCGGCATGCGCTTGAGACAGTACGGCTGCCATCAGCGGCCTCCCGCGCGGCCGTGACGGCGCGCGCTCCAGTATTGCAGGCCGTTGATCGCCAGCAGCAGCAGGAAAGACGCCGCCAGCATCACGCTGGCGATGGCGGTGGCGCCGGCGTAATCAAACTGCTCCAGCTTGCTGATGATCATCAGCGGCGTGATTTCCGACACCATGGGCACATTGCCGGCGATGAAGATCACCGAGCCGTATTCGCCCACGGCGCGGGCGAAGGCCAGCGCGAAGCCGGTGAGCAGGGCCGGCTGCAGCGTGGGCAGGATCACGTGGCGAAAGGTCTGCCAGCGGCGCGCCCCCAGGCAGGCGGCGGCTTCTTCCAGCTCGGTTTCCAAGTCCTCCAGCACCGGCTGCACCGTGCGCACCACGAAAGGCAGGCCGATGAAGACCAAGGCCACCAGCACGCCGAGCGGGCCGAAGGCCACCTTGACGCCCACCGGCTCCAGATACCGGCCCAGCCAGCCGTTGCCGGCGTACAGCGCGGTCAGGGCGATGCCGGCCACCGCTGTCGGCAGCGCGAACGGCAGGTCCACCAGCGCGTCGATCAGCCGCTTGCCGGGGAAGCGATAGCGCACCAGCGACCACGCCAGCAACAGGCCGAACACGCTGTTGATGGCGGCGGCCGCCAGCGCCATGCCGAAGCTGAGCCGGTAGGACGCGAGCACCCGCGGCGAGGCGGCGGCCTGCCAGAAGCTTTCCAGCGGCTGGCCGGCGGCGCGCAGCGCCACGGCGCTGAGCGGAATCAGCACCAGCAGCGACAGATAGCTGACGGCGAAACCCAGCGACAGGCTGAAGCCGGGCAACACGCGAGGAGGATGGGATGGAGGAGCGAGTGTCGCGGACATCGTGGATTCCAATTCATATAACCGAATAAACGATATCTGCGCGGTTGTTATTCTGAAAATAAGTATTTCTTCAATGCTTATTCGATATTATGCAAAGTGGGCGACGGACGAAACAAAACAGCCCGGCGGAGGGGGCGGTTGGAGAGTGTTGGACGTCCAGGTGTTTGTTTACGATCTGACTGGTTTTGATTGCCGGGGCTGCCCGGAGGGCAGGGAGGGGATATTTGCTTGGCCAAATATCCCCTCCACCCCTAAAGGCCACCCTCAAGCCTGGCCTTCGGCTTTCCGCCGGGTCCCGTCAGGCCCGAGGCGCGGCTGAACTCGCCCCGCGCTAACGTCGCGGGGCTCAAACATGCAGCCGCTTAAGACCTCGGGCCTGCCACCCGTCGGCAGGCTAGAAGGGACCCGGGCGCGTCGGATGCGTGGCTGCTTCTCTCAAGCCCGGAAGTTACTGTCATGCCTCAGCGCGCGATGATCTGGTCGAACACGCCGCCGTCGGCAAAGTGCGTTCTCTGCGCCTTCTGCCAGCCGCCGAATACCTGATCGATGGTGAACAGCTTGACCTTGCTGAACTGGCTGGCGTACTTGGCCGCCACCTGCGGGTCGCGCGGGCGGTAGTAGTGCTTGGCGGCCAGGTTCTGTCCCTCTGGCGTGTACAGATATTGCAGATAGGCCTCGGCCACTTTGCGGGTGCCGCGCTTGTCCACCACCTTGTCCACCACGCTGACCGGCGGCTCCGCCAGAATGGAGACCGACGGCGTGACGATGTCGAACTTGTCCGGCCCCAGCTCCTTGGTGGCGAGATAGGCCTCGTTTTCCCAGGACAGCAGCACGTCGCCGATGCCGCGCTGGGTAAAGGTGATCAAGGAGCCGCGGGCGCCCGAGTCCAGCACCTTCACATTGCCGTACAGCTTTTTCACGAAGTCGCGCGCCTTGGCGTCGTTGCCGCCGGGTTGTTGCAGCGCGTAACCCCAGGCCGCCAGGTAGTTCCAGCGCGCGCCGCCGCCGGTCTTGGGATTCGGCGTCACCACCTCCACGCCGGGTTTGACTAAGTCATTCCAGTCCTTGATGCGCTTGGGATTGCCCTTGCGCACCAGGAACACGATGGTGGAGGAGTAGGGCGAGGCATTGTGGGGCAGGCGTTGCTGCCAATTGGGCGCGATGGACTTGGCCTGGCTGGAGATTTCGTCGATGTCGTAAGCCAGCGCCAGCGTCACCACGTCGGCATCCAGGCCGTCGATGACCGAGCGCGCCTGCTTGCCGGAGCCGCCATGGGATTGTTTGACGGTGACGGTTTCGCCGGTCTTGGCTTTCCAGTATTTGGCGAAGGAGGCGTTGAATTCCTGGTACAGCTCGCGCGTCGGGTCGTAGGAGACGTTGAGCAGGGTGACGTCGGCAAAGGCTGAGGCGCTGCCGGCAAACAGCAGGGCGAGGGCGAGGCGGTGCAGCGGGCGCATGATGATTCCCATGGTGTTTTTCGAATGACGGCATCCACTGTAGGCGGCGCGGACTCGAGGCGGGAAGCAAGAAAATATGCAATCGATATGCAAAAGATTGCAAAAGCCGGCATTTCGTAAAAACCGATAGGCTTATCGGCAAATCGTATATTACGTTGTCACATCAGGGGCTATAGTGGCGCCAAATCCACTCCCTGGTCACGGTCATGAAACGATTCAAGCCTGCCAAGTCGCCGCCAGCCGGTTTCACGCCCGCCATGTTGGCGGCCTGTCAGCAACTGCTGCAGCAGGAGGGCGTGCAGGCGCGTTTGCAGTGGAACGAGCAGGAGGTATTCGCCAGCTTCGACGGCTGGTGGCTGTGCAGCGGCTTCATTCCGCAAACCCGCTTGCGAGACGGGCGCTGCCAGCTGCTGCAATACGCGGCGCGGCTGCGCATTTTCGGCCAATTCGGACAGACGCTGCCGGCCAACTGGCTGTTTGCCATGAACTACGGCGAGGCCAAGGCCGTAGCCTTGCTCAAGTTGATCCGCGTGCTGCATGTGATTAACCACCTGGGACGCAATGGCCGCCACCTGCCCTTGCGCATCGACGTGGACCCGCGCATCTGCCACGCCTATAGCGACCGCATTGTCGATTTCACCGCCCGGCTGCTGGACGTTTTGGAGTTCCCGGCCAGCCAGGCGCCGATGCTGCTGTTCCTGGACGAACGCACCGCGGAGCTGGGCCTGGGCCTGGTGCGGCGCTACCGGCAGCATGGCCACCGGCTGGGCCTGGGCGACTTCGGCGCCGGCAGCCAGGACCTGCTGCGGCTGTGGCGGCTGGAGCCGGACACGCTGGCCCTGGCGCCCAGCTTCATGGGCCGCGCCATCATGTACCCGAAAGTGCGGGACCAATTGCTGGCGCTGATGCCGCAACTGGCGGAGCAGGGCTTTGCGCTGGCGGTGGAAGAGATTGTTTGCGACAACATGCTGGAGCTGGCGCTGAAGATGGGGGCGGACTACTGTTCCGGCCCGTTGCTGTCGGAACGGTTGAAGCGCCAACGGTCGGCGCGCGAAGTGGATTTGTCCAACATTGCCTGTTAGGATATTTGCATTTTTATGCAGCGCTTGATGCCTATCTGGGGAAACAATGAAACATCTCTGCTTGTCTGCTATCTGCACATTGGCGCTGTCCGCCTGCGTGATCGGCAATACCGATGGTTACCGCGACGCGGCGCAATTGCAACGCATGACTGATCAGGCCGTGAAAACCTGCGGCCAAGGCAAGGTCAAGTCGGTGAGCTACAGCAGCTTCACCTGCGTGGCGGGCGACGCGGCGGAGAAGTAAATGCCGACGCAGGACGAGAATGAACAAACCATGCGGCCTATGTCGGCTGTCGAAGCCAGCCCGCTGTACCAGCTGATCGAAGCCGCGCCCAATGTGGAAACCTACCGCCGCCTGCGCGCCGAATCCGGCCTCAGCCCAAAAACCGAAGAGGCCGCCCGCCGCGGCTTGGCCGGCACGCTGTTCGCCGTACAGGTATGCTGCGGCGGCGAAACCGTCGGCATGGGCCGGGTGATAGGCGATGGCGGCTGTTTCTATCAAGTGGTGGACATTGCCGTGCTGCCGGCGCACCAGGGCAAGGGCCTGGGCAAGCGCATCATGGCCGCGATCGGCGCTTACATTGATTGCGAGGCGCCGCCAAGCGCTTACATCAGCCTGATCGCCGACGGCGATGCCAAACATTTGTACGCGCAGTTCGGCTTCAAGCCGACCGCGCCGAGGTCGGAAGGCATGGCGCTGTTCAAGGGCGCAGTCCCGCAGCCTTAGCTGATCGCGATCCGCCTGATCGAATCCAGATACGGTTGCCGTAGCAAAAGGAGCCGGCCGTCATGGCCGGCTCCAAGTCAGACTTGACTACTGGACAGATGCCCGGCCATCAGCGGCCACACCCAGTCCGCCTCGTCCAGGCTCCAGCCGCCGTCCTTGGCCGCCTCGTCCAGCCGGCGGATCGCCAGAATATCGCCCAGGTCCGGCAATCGGGCGAAGGCTTCCGCCTCGTCCTGGCGCATCGGCCCGCCCTGGTAGCCCAGCGTGGCGGTACTGGCTGGCGACAGCGCCGTCAGATAGGCCGGGTCGATGGCGCACAGGTAGCGTTTGGCCTCGACATGCATGCCCACCAGCCGGGACAGTCGGGGCGAGAAACCCAGCGACAGCAGATAGTCCTGCGCCAGCTTGTCGTGGGCCATCACGCCGTAGTCGCCCATGGCCTCGGCGCCGTCGTGTTCCAGCAGGTGGCCGACGTCGTGCAGGAAGGCGGCCAGCGCCATCTCGTCATCGTGGCCCCAGTCGCGCGCCAGCTTGGCGGCCTGGATGGCGTGGTCGAATTGCGAGACAGCCTCGCCGTAATGGCGGGCGCCGTGTTCGCGGTACAGTTGCTGCAAAACAGCGATGGCATCGCGCATCAAAATACCCTCCTGCCGCTGTTCCAAACTTGCCGCACCAGCGGCACGTCGCCGCGCACGGTCATCGCCACCAGGTCGGCGCGCTGGCCGACGGCGATGTCGCCGCGATCGTTCAAACCTACCGCGCGCGCCGGGTTGAGGCTGACGGCGGCAATGGCGCGCGGCAGGCTCCAGCCGGCCTGCGAGTGCAGCAGCCAGGCGGCGTGCAGCAGGCTGGCCGGCACGTAGTCGGACGACAGGATGTCCAGCAGGCCGGCCCGCGCCAGCTCCAGCGCCGCCACATTGCCGGAGTGGGAGCCGCCGCGCACCACATTGGGCGCCCCCATCACCGTTTGCAGGCCATGCGCGCGGGCGGCTTGGGCCGCTTCCAACGTGGTGGGAAATTCCGAGATCGCCACGCCATCGCGCAGCGCTTCGTCTATGTGGGCGGCATCGGTGTCGTCATGGCTGGCCAGCGCGATGCCGCGCGCCTGAGCCATTTCCACCACCGCCTGCTTGTGGCGGCTGGCAAACGCTGCCTGCTTGGCCTTGCGTTCCGCCACGGCCGCGAGGAAGGTCTCCTCGTTCCAGCCTACCTTTTTCTTGCCATAGTATTTTTTGTATTGCTCCAGATCGCGGTACTGGCGCTGGCCCGGCGTATGGTCCATCACCGATACCAGCTTTACCACCGGGTGGGCGATCAGCGGCGTCAACTCGTCCAGCAGTTGCGGGAAGGCCAATTCGCAGCGCAGGTGGAAGAAGTGCTCCGCGCGCAGCGCGCCTTCGTCCATGCCCTGGTTGATGGCGGCGAAGGCGCTGTGCAGCGTATCGAGGCGCACGCTTTCGCCTTCCAGATCGCCCACCGCCAGCGCGTCCAGCACCGTAGTGATGCCGGCGGCCACGCATTGCGCGTCGTGGGTGATCACCGCCGGCAGAATCGGCCACAGCACGCCGTTGCGCGGCATCAGGTGTTTTTCCAGATTGTCGGTGTGGATCTCCACCAGGCCCGGCAGCAGCAACGCGCCGGCCAGGTCTTCGCCATCCGGCAGAGGCTGTTCGTGGATGGCGGCGATCCGGCCGTCTTCAATTTCCAGCGCGCCGTGGTCGATGACGCGGTCGGCCAGCACGATGCGGGCGTGGTTCAGAATCTGTCTCATGCTGCGGTTTCCGTGTGTTGCGCCAGGGGAACCTGGAAAATGCGGGTGGCGATGGCGTCGCGCGTCGGCGCGTCGTGGAAGATGCCGATCAAGGCCGCGCCGCGGGCCAGCGCTTCGCGCATCAATTGTATGACCACGTCGCGGTTGGCGGCGTCGAGGGATGCAGTCGGCTCGTCCAGCAGTAGTATCGGCCGCGGCGCGATCATGCCGCGCGCGATGTTGACGCGCTGCTGCTCGCCGCCGGAGAAGGTGGCCGGCGGCAGGCTCCACAGCCGCTCGGCGATGTTCAGCCGCGCCAGCCATTCGCCGGCCGCCAGCCGCGCCTCGGTGTCGGTGGCACCCCATTCGCGCAGCGGCTCGGCGACGATGTCCAGCGCCGACACCCGCGGGATCACCCGCAAAAACTGGCTGACATAGCCCAAGGTGTGGCGGCGCACGGCGGCGATCTCATGCGGCAGCGCGCGGGCCATGTCCACCCATGCGCCCTGGTGGAACACGCCGATGCGGCCGCTCTCCACCAGGTAGTTGGCGTACAGCGCCTTCAATAGCGTGCTCTTGCCAGCGCCGGACGGGCCGGCCAGCGCCACGCATTCGCCGGCTGCCGCCTGCAGCGAAACGTCGCTCAGCACCGGCAGCCGCAGCCCGCCCTGCTGGTGCAGGGTGAAGGTCTTGCTCAGATTTTGCGCGTCTATCAATAGATTCATGATTTCAGGCCTGCAGGATGGAAGACACCAGAAGCTGGCTGTACGGGTGTTGCGGGTCGTCGAGAATCTGGTCGGTGAGGCCAGCCTCCACCACGCGGCCCTTCTGCATCACCAGAGTGCGCTGCGCCAGCAGCCGCGCCACGCCCAGATCGTGGGTCACCATGATGACGGCGATGCCGGCGTCGCGCACCAGGCGGCGGGTCAGGTCGAGGAAGCGCGCCTGAACCGACACGTCCAGGCCGCCGGTCGGTTCGTCCATGAACACCAGCCGCGGCTGTGTGACCAGATTGCGGGCGATCTGCAGCCGCTGCTGCATGCCGCCGGAAAAGGCGGATGGCTTGTCGTCCAGCCGCGCGCGGTCTATCTCCACTTTTTCCAGCCAGTCGCCGGCGGTCTGCCGCAAGCGGCCGTAGTGGCGCTGGCCCAGCGCCATCAGCCGCTCGCTGACGTTGGCGCCGGCGGAGACGCCCATGCGCAGGCCGTCGCGGGCGTGCTGGGTGACGAAGCCCCATTCGCTGCGCGCCAGGCGGCGGCGCTCGGCCTCGGGCAGGCAGGTCAGCTCGTGCTGCATGCCTGCGCGGTCGGCGAAGCGCACGCTGCCGGCGTCGGCGGCCAGGCGGCCGGCCAGGGTGGACAGCAGCGTCGATTTGCCGGAGCCGGATTCGCCGACGATGCACAGCACCTCGCCCGGATACAGCTGGAAATTGACGTCGAAGCAGCCCTGGCCGTTGCCGTAGTCCTTGCTTAGCCCGCTGACGCTGAGGATGGCTTGATTCATGTTAAAACCTCTTTTGCCACGAAAACCACGAAAGAACGCGAAAGTTGTCTGATGCATCCGCGGTCTCCGCCCATTGCGAGAGGGCGTGCGTGGAGGCCGCTATGCTTTCGTGTGATTTCGCGTGTTTCGCGGCGCTGAATGCTTTTCCCTGCTTCATCGCGAAGCCTCCTGCTGCTGGCAATAGTCGGTATCCGAGCAGACGAACATCCGGCTGCCGGCGTCGTCGGTGACGATTTCGTCCAGGTAGCTCGTGCGCGAGCCGCACAGCGCGCAGCCTTGCTCCCAGGTTTGGGCCGTAAACGGATGGTCGTCGAAGGCCAGGCTTTCCACCTTGGTGTAGGGCGGAATCGCGTACAGGCGCTTCTCGCGGCCGGCGCCGAACAGCAGCAAGGCCGGGCTCATGTCCAGCTTGGGGTTGTCGAACTTCGGGATCGGCGACGGCGAGGTCAAATACCTGTCGTTGACCATCACCGGGTAGTCGTAGCTGGTGGCGATGTGGCCGAAGCGGGCGATGTCCTCGTACAGCTTGACGTGCATCAGCCCGTATTCCTGGTGCGCGTGCAGTTTGCGCGTCTCCACCTCGCTGGGCTCCAGCGTGCGCAGCGGCTCCGGCTCCGGCACCTGGAAGATCATGATCTGGCCGGGTTTCAGCGGCGTTTCCGGGATGCGGTGGCGGGTCTGGATCAGCGTCGCGTCGGCGGTGCGGGTGGTGGTGGCCACGCCGGCCACGCGGCCGAAGAAGCGGCGGATGTTGACGGCGTTGGTGGTGTCGTCGGCGCCCTGGTCGATGACCTTCAGCACGTCGTCGCGGCCGATCACGCTGGCCGTCACCTGGATGCCGCCGGTGCCCCAGCCGTAGGGCAGCGGCATTTCGCGGCTGCCGAACGGCACCTGGTAGCCGGGAATCGCCACCGCTTTGAGCAAGCCGCGGCGCAGCATGCGCTTGGTGTTTTCGTCGAGGAAACCGAAGTTGTAGCGATCGTCAGTCATGGCGGGTCTCCTGATCGGCGGCGGCGCGCAACTGGCGGATCAGCGCCAGCTCGGCCTGGAAGTCCACGTAATGCGGCAGCTTGAGATGCTGGACGAAGCCGGAGGCTTCGACATTGTCGCTGTGATACAGCACGAACTCCGGCTGCTGCGCCGGCGCGTGGGCGGCTTCGCCCAATTCTTCGGCGCGCAGGCTGCGGTCCACCAGCGCCATCGCCATCGCCTTGCGCTCGGCCTCGCCGAAGCTCAGGCCGTAGCCGCGGGTGAATTGCGGCGGCGCGCTCTTGCTGCCGGCAAACTGGTTGATCATTTGGCATTCGGTCAGCGTGATTTCGCCGATGTCGATCTCGAAGCCCAGCTCCTCCGGGCAGACCATCACGCTGACTTCGCCCATGCGGATTTCCCCGGCGAACGGGTGGCTTTCGGCGTAGCCGCGCTGGGTGGAGTAGGCGAGGCCCAGCAGCCAGCCTTCGTCGCCGCGGGCCAGGTTTTGCAGCCGCGCCGGGCGGCCGGCCGGGAACATCAGCGGCTCGCGCGTCAGGTCCACCGGCTCCGGATCGCCGTCGGGCGGCAGGTCGGCCTCGATCAAGCCTTCACGGTCCAGTAGCTGCAGCACGCCGGGCAGTGCGTCCGGCAGCGGCGCGGCGGCCTGTTCCAGTTCGACTTTCTGCGAGGTTTCCATTAGGCCGAAGTCCAGCAGGCGCTGGGTGTAGTCGGCGGTGGGGCCGAGAATCTGGCCGCCCGGCACGTCCTTGAAGGTGCCGGACACGCGGCGGCGCACTCGCATGGCGGCGGTGTTGAGCGGCAGCGTCTGGCCGAAGCGCGGCAGCGTGGTGCGGAAGGCGCGCAGCAGGAACACGGCTTCTATGTTGTCGCCGCTGGCTTGTTTCAGCGCCAGCGCGGCCAGCTCCTCGTCGTACAGCGAGCCTTCCTGCATCACGCGGGCCACGGCCAGGCGCATTTGCTGGCGGATTTGGGCGATGCTCAACTCCGGCACGGCCTCGTCGCCGCGGCGCGCGGCGGCCAGCAAGTCCCAGGAGCGGGCGATGGCGGTTTCCCCGCCTTTGACGGCTACATACATTTCAACCCTCCCGGATGCGGGTGCTGCGCGGCAGCCCGGCGACGTGGGTGTCGGAAATCAGCATGGCGTCCACGCCCAGCGGGAAGCGGGCATGGTTGCGTTGCCATTCGGTCCAGAAGCCGGATGGCAAACCGGCGGCGCCGAAACGGCGCGGCGCGGCGAAACCGGGGCCGCTGCCTTCCACCTGATCCTCAGCGAAGCTGGCCACCTCGATCAGCAGCGTGGCGGAGCGGTCCGGGTATTCGGCGCTGCCGGCTTTCAGACTGGCCAGATCCGGCAAGGGCATGCCCTGGGCGATGACGATGAAGTCGGCTTCTTCCGGCAAGTCGGTCAGCCGCATGCCGGTATGGAAGCGCAGGCTGTCCACCGAGGCGGACGGCAATGCAGGCAGCCAGACGCGCACGTCCTGATCGGCCAGGGTGTAGAGCAGGGCGGCGGTGGCGGCTTCCAGGCCGGGCAGGGCTGGCGGCAGAGCCGGCAGGGCCTGCGGCAGCAAGGGCTCTGCCATGGCGGACAGAATGGCGCGGAAAGTTTGCTGGGCTTGATCCACCGGATGGACAAAGGCGCTATGCATGGTCATTCTCCTCGCACCATGGTGAAAAACTCCACCTTGCTGGCGGCGGCCTCGCGCGAGCGTTCGGCGCGGCGCTTGGACAGCTCCGCGGCCAGCGGCGTAATCCATTGCTCCATCAGCTGGCTATGGCGCGCCGGGTCTTGCAGCAGCGCGTCGGCCTGGGCGATCAGCTCGGCATGGCGGCCATCGCCGCCGCGCACCCAGCCGTGGCCGACGTGATCGCCTATCTGGCAACTGGCGCGGCTGACGCTGATTTCGCCCAGATTGAAGCGGGCGCCGCTGCCGCCGCTGCGGCCTTGCAGCATCATCAGGCCGGTTTCGGCGCGGCGCAGCCAGCGCGGCGCGGCGGGCAGCGCCGGGGGCAACAATTCCAGCAGCCGCTCGATTGGGCTGTTGGCCAGCACGGCGAGCCAGCGCTGTCGGGTGGAGGTGTCCATCATCTGCCTCATGGTTCAAGAAAAATTCATATAAACGTATAGACGTATCCATGATAATGGCAGCGTGGAATGGATTAACAGCATGCGGCGATGAAGTTTTTGTGACGTTTTAAAGGCGGATGCAGACGATTGCTTTAGCGCTGCTGTGATCAACATGTTTTTTGAATCCGCTGCGCGGATGATGCTTTTCATAGCCGGGGCTGCCCGGCTGGCAGGGAGGGGATATTTGTGTGGCCAAATATCCCCTCCACCCCTAAAAGCCACCCTGCAAGCCTGGCCTGCGGCTTCCCGCCGGGACCCGTCAGGCCCGAGGCGCGGCTGAACTCGCGATTTGCTAACGTCAAATCGCTCAAACAGGCAGCCGCTTAAAACCTCGGGCCTGCCACCCGACGGCAGGCTTGAAGGGACCTGGGCGCGTCGGCCCCCGTGTTTGCTATTTGCAGATCCAGGCGAAAACGTCGTTTAAGAAACGCTAAGGGATAGGAAGGATAGGAATGATAGAAAGAGGTTCCGGCGTCGCCGTGTGGCGACAGATAGAAGAAACGCTGGCGGCGGACATCGCCGGCGGCGTATTGCAGGCTGGCCAGCAGCTGCCCACCGAGTTGCAACTGGCGGAACGATTCGCCGTCAACCGCCACACCATACGCCGCGCGGTGGCCACGCTGGTGGAGCGCGGCCTGCTGCGGGTGGAGCAGGGGCGCGGCACCTTCGTGCAGGACAATGCGATCGACTACGCCATCAGCAAGCGCACGCGCTTCTCGCAGAACATGGCAAGGCAGAACCTCAGTTCCGACATCGACATCCTGAACAGCGACACGGTGCCGGCCAACGCGGAGCTGGCCGATCTGCTGCAAGTCGCCGTGGGCGACACGCTGTACCGCATCAAGACGCTGAGCCGGGTGGAGAACCGCGTGGTCGATTACGCGACGATGTTCTTTCCGGCCGCGCGCTTCCCGGGCCTGCCGCAGGTCTATCTGCAGCACCGCTCGGTGACGCGCGCGCTGGAAGCCTGCGGCGTGCCGGACTATACCCGCCGTTTTACCCGCGTCACCGCGCGCTTGCCGGATGCCGAGGTGGTGGATTATCTGGGCATCCCGAAGAACCGCCCGGTGTTGCACGTCAAATCGCTGAACGTCGACCCGGCCGGCGTGCCGGTGCAGTACGGCATTACCTGTTTCAACGGCGATCTGGTGCAACTGGTGATGGAGCAGGAGTGATGCGCTACGCCGTGTATTACGCGCCCAAACCCGGCAGCCCATTATGGCGCGCCGGTTGCCAGTGGCTGGGAGGCGACGCTGCCAGCGGCAAGGCGCTGACGCAGCCGCAGATCGCCGGCATCGATGCCGGCGTTTTGGCGACGCTGACTCGGGATGCCGCCCGCTATGGCTGGCACGCCACCTTGAAAGCGCCGTTTCCGCTGCGGATCGATGTCCAGGCCGGCACGCTGTTGCGCCATGTGGCCGAGTTGGCCGCTGCGTTCCGGCCGTTTGCGTTGAATCTGCAAGTGGATTGGCTGGATAGCTTCCTGGCGCTGCGGCCTGCGGAAGCCGCTCCTGAGCTGGACGAGCTGGCGGCGGCCTGCGCTGTGGCGTTGGAACCCTTGGCGGACCGCGGCGCGCCGCTCAAGCCGCGCGCGGGCTTGGACCCGCGGCAGCAAGCGCTGTATCGGCGCTGGGGCTATCCCTATGTGTTCGAACAATTCCGCTTCCACATGACGTTATCGGACACGCTGCCCAAGGCATCGCCGCAGGCCAAGGCCTTGGAGCAGGGCGCGCGCCGCCATTTCGCCGGCGTTTTGAACGCGCACACGGTCGATGGCATCGCCGTGTTTGTTGAGCGCGAGCAGGGCGGCCCCTTTCATTATCTGGCTTACTGCGGTTTTGACGGCGAGGTGACGCGTTATGGCGATTGAGCCGGGGACGCTGTGGTATGTGATCGGCCCGTCCGGTGCCGGCAAGGACAGTCTGCTGGCTTATGCGCGACGGCATCTGCCGCCAGGCGCGGGCGTGATGTTCGCCCACCGCTACATCACCCGGCCGGCCGATGCCGGCGGCGAGAACCATGTGGCGCTGAGCGCGGAGGAATTTGCCGCGCGCGAGGCGAGCGGCTGTTTCGCCTTGTGCTGGCGGCGGCACGGCCTGGCTTATGGACTGGGCGTGGAGGTGGCGATGTGGCTGGCCCAGGGCTTGGATGTCGTGGTCAACGGTTCGCGTTCGATGCTGCCGCTGGCGGCGCAGCGTTTCCCTGCCTTGCGTCCGCTATGGATCACCGCCAGCCCGGAAGTGTTGGCGGCGCGCTTGGCGGGGCGCGGCCGGGAGTCTGCCGAGGACATCGCCCGCCGGCTGGTGGAGGCGGGCAGCTTCGCGCCGCCTCCCGGGTGCGAGGTGTTGTGGAACGACGGCGAGTTGGCCGAGGCCGGCGCGCGTTTGCTGGCCCTGCTGGCGCGCCAGCCGGCCTGATCAGTTGTCCACCACGAAGCGCCGCATCTGCGTTTGCAGCGTGGCGCTGACTTCCTGCAGCCGGCCGCTGCTGAGACTGGCATCCTGGCTGGCTTTGAGGCTTTCGTCTGCGGAGCGGGCGATTTTCGACACGCTGCCGGCGATGGCCTGGCTTTCCCGCACTTGTTCCTCGATATCGACGGCTAGCCGGTCCAGCTCGCCCACCGTGGCAGTGGCGCCGAGTTTCAACTCGGTCAACGGTTGGACGATCTCGCTGATCAGCGCCACGCCGCGCGCCATCTCGCGGTGCCCTTGTTGGATGCGCGCCATCGCCTCGGACGTCTGGCTGTCCATCGCGGCGATCACATGATTGATTTCACGCGTGGCCTGGGCGGTGCGCCCGGCCAGATTGCGCACCTCGTCCGCCACCACGGCGAAGCCGCGGCCCATTTCGCCGGCGCGGGCGGCCTCGATGGCGGCGTTCAGCGCCAGCATATTGGTTTGTTCGGCGATGTCGGTCACCGACTCAATCATGTCGTGCATGGAGTTGGCGCGTTGGCGCAGCGCATCCACCGACTCGGCGCTGCCCTGGATTTGTTCGGCGATCAGGCTGATCTCGCGCGAGGCGGTTTCGATCAGGCTTTGCCCGCGGTCTGCCAGTTCGGCGGCGTTTCTGGCCTGGCGTCTGGCTTGATCGGCGGTGGCGGCGGCGCGGTCGAGTTTGGCGGCGAAGTCGCCGACCACGCCGTTGATCTGATGGATTTCCGCTTGCTGGCGTTCGACCCCGCCGGCCACTTCCGCGGCGCTGCCGCGGGTGGAGGAGGCGGTATCCGCCACCACGTCTGCCGAGGCACGCAGCTCGCGCACCAGGGTGGCCAGTTCCGCCTGCATGCGGCTCATCCGCCGCAGCATTTGCGCCGTTTCGTCGTTGCCGGCGGCATGGACTTCGCTGCGCAGATCGCCCTGCGCCATCAAGCCCAATACCGCCACGCTATGCTCCAGCGGCCGGGTAATGCTGCGGGTGACGCTCCAGGCGAGCAGCAACCCAGCCAGCGCGGCCGCGACGCAGCACCCCAGCAGCAAGCCGCGGGTGGCGCCCATCAGCGACAGCACGTCGGCCATTTCCGCGTTCATGTGGCTTTGTTGTACTGCCGCCAGATCCGCGGTGGCGCTGAGCAGCGCCTGCAGCGCAGGCCGTGTCTGGCTGCCGTATTGCTTGGCCAGGGCCGCCGGGTCGTTGGCCTCGACCAGGTCCACGGTGTCGCCGAAGGCCTTGGCGTAGGCGGCGCGCAGATCGGCCAGCTTTTGCAGCGCGCCAGCCTGCTCCGCGCTCCATGGCAGCGCCTTGAGCCTTTGCAGCGCGTCGTTGCTCTTGCGGTTGGCCTCGTCCATCGCCGCGTACAGCGGCACGCGCTGCGGCTGATCCGGGGTGGACACGATCTGCAACAGCAGCAGGGCGGCGCTTTGCGAATAGCGGTCCAGGTCCGCCGCCGCCTGCTGTTTGCTGGCGTCTTCGCTGACGATGACGCGGGTAGCCTGTTCGATTCGGGCCAGTCCGCTCCACACGCTGGCGGCAATCGCCAGCAAAAAGGCCAGCAGCACCATGAAGGAGACGGCGAGCCGGGGACCTACCTTGATTGTTTGCAGTAACCTCATCGGGGCGCTCTCGCAGATTGGAAAACTGTAATGGTTGGTCGGGACCGCATCGAAAATATGACGATGGGCAGGCGCCGGCTACACGCGTATGGTTTCGCTACCGCTGCGGCCGGTTTTCTTCACCCGGTACATGGCCTGGTCCGCCGCCTGCAGCAGCCGGTCCGGCGTGCTCAAGCCGCTGCCGATGGCGATGCCGATGGAGATGCCCAGCGTGCAATCGGCTCCGCCGACCGGGAACGGCGCGGCGAAGGCTTCCAGGCACTTTGCCGCCACGGTGCGGGCTATGTCTTCGGCATTATCGTCCAGATCGCTCAACAGCAGCACAAACTCGTCGCCGCCGATGCGCGCCAGCGTATCGGTCTGTCGCACAATCGCCGACAGCCGTTGCGCCACCAGCCACAGCACCTTGTCCCCAGCCTTGTGGCCATGCTTGTCGTTGATGGTTTTGAAGCCGTCCAAATCCATGAACAGCAGGGCCAGAGCGTTGCCCTTGCGCTTGGCCTGGGCCTGCGCCACTTGCAGGCGGTCGGTCAGCAGCGCGCGATTGGGCAGTCCGGTCAAGGGATCGTGGTGGGCTAGCCTGGCCAGCTCCAGCTGATGCCGGTCCAGTTTGTGCAGCAGGCGGTTGAAAGCGGCGATCAGGTGGCCCACTTCGTCGTTTCGGTGGATAGGCAGCGGTTCCAGGGGCAGTTCGCCGCGAGTCATCTGGTCGGCGTGGCGGGCGGTCACGAACAGCGGACGCAGCACGATGTACATGCCGCAGCACGTTACCATGGTGAATATGCCCAGCGCGAGCAAGGTATTGCGCAGCGTGAATTGCTTGACCCTATCCACGGTGGCGAAGGCTTCTTTGCTGGGAATCCGCGCCACGACGAACCAGCCGGCGCTGGGCACCGAGGCGACGCCGCAGACTTCCTCCACGCCTTTGGCGTTGATGGTGATGCCGGTGCCGCGCCAGCCGGTCATGACCTTGTCGTGCAGCGGGTTGACGCCGGGCGGCGGAAGCGGTTTCAGTATCATGTCCGGTTCCGAGGCGGCGACGAATTGACGGTCGCGCGGGGAAATCAGCAGGAAGCTGTCTTGATGGTTGCCGATGCGGCTATGCTGCATCAGTTCCAGAAAATCCGGCGCGCCCAGCGCGGTGATCCCTACCAACACACCCTGAACGCGGCCATCTGTCCCCCTGATGGGGGCGCTCATCGGCAGAACCGGCACCTTGGTTACGCGGCCGATCGCCGCCTTGCCGATATAGGGCCGTCCGGACAGCGCGGCGTGGAAGTAATCTCGATCGGCAAACGAGATTTGCCGGCGGCCCTGCGTAGGAGGGTAGTCCGCGATCACCATGCCATCCAGTCCTAGCACCAGCATGCCGATGGAGAACATCGGCTGGTAATCGTAATGCTCCCGCAGCCATTGTTCCAAGCGAGGAGGATCCTCCAGCATGGGGCGGGGCAAGTCGCGGGCCAGCCGGTTCAGCAGCATTTCGCGCTGCACCACCTTTTCGTCGATGTCATGGGCGACGTAGTTGGCCAGCGCCAGTTGCTGCGCTTCCATCACCTTGCTGAGGTCCTCGCGCAGGAAGGCGCTCAACGCATAGTAGCGCGTCAGCGACCCGGTGAGGACGATCAACAGGGCAAGCGCGAGCAGCCGGGTGACGATGCTGTCGAAAAGGTGGCGAATAGTCATCGGAACCTATCGGACGCCGGGTGTCTCACGTTAGCCAACCTCGCGAGTGCCGCGCCGTCATCCCAGATTCAAGGCGTTGGGCGCGCTGCGTTGCACGAGCCATTGCTCCACCTCCTGGCAGTTTGCCTCCAATTGCAGTATCAGTCTGGGCACCGCCTCGGCGCGCAGAGCGCTGGCCGCCTGTTCCATGTGTTCTGCGGTTGCGGCGATATCTCGGGCGCCGATCTGCTTTGCCGCCGCGGAGAGATCGCGGGCGGCGGCGGCGATGAGCGGCATATTGTCGCTGATGATGGCATCGCGGATGCGGGAGAGATGGCGTTTGGCCTGTCTCAGGAAGTCGGCGAGCAGATCATTTTCCATTTTGGGATTGCCCCCGCTCTGTTTGCTGAGCGCCAAGAGATTGAGCGGGGCATTGGCGTCCAGTTTGGCAGGCGTCTGCTGTATTGCGTCCGATGCCATGGACGGCGGTTTTTTCAGCCAGTTTTCCAGCATGCTGGCCAAAGTATCCAGCGCAAGCGGTTTGACCAGACAGTCGTCCATGCCGGAGTCGCGGGCCTTTTGCAATTCTTCGGGCGTGGTGCCGGCAGTGCAGGCGATGATGATGGTGCGCCGGCGCGAGGGATGCTCGGTTTCGTAGCTGCGGATCAGCCGCGCCAATTCATAGCCGCTGATATTCGGCATCAGACAATCGGTCAATACCAAGTGGTATTCGCCGTGCCGCCATTTTTCGAAGGCTTGCTGCCCGTCCTCGGCCGTGTCGGGGCGGTAACCGAGTTTTTCCAGCTGGCGTATCGCCAGCTTCAGATTGGTGGGATTGTCTTCCACCATCAGGATGCGCTTGGACGGGTCGCTGACGTATTCGGTTTTTTCCTGCTCGATGGCCGCGGGTTCCAGCGTGTTGACCACTTGTGCGGTGAGATGGAGGCTGGCTTGTGTGCCGCGCCCGGGCTGGCTGCGTAACAGCACCTCGCCGCCCATCAGCTCGGCCAAGTGGCGGCAGATGGCCAGGCCCAGGCCGGCGCCGCCGTAGCGGCGGGTAGTATGGGAATCGCCCTGGGTGAACGGCTGGAACAGTTTTTCCAGTTTGTCCGGCGCGATGCCGATGCCGGTATCGATGACATCGAAAGACAGCGCTTGTCTGTCGCCGGCATCTTGTCGCACCGCCACTCGCAGCTTGATGCTGCCGGTGGCGGTGAACTTTACCGCGTTGCTGAGAAAGTTTTGCAGGATCTGCCGCAGTCGTAGCGGGTCCAGCAGTAGCGTCGGCGCCAGCCGCGGATCGATCTCCAGATCGAAGTGCAGGTTTTTCTGTTCCGCGGAGCGGGCATATAGACTGAGCACGCGCTGCAGCAAGGGCCAGATGGCGGTGGGCGTCTTGACCAGTTCCAGCTGGTCAGCCTCGATTTTAGAGAAATCGAGGATGTCGTCGATCAGCCGCAGCAAGGTGCCGGCCGAGTCCAGCGCGGTGTCCAGCGTGTCCCGTTGCTCCGCGTCCAGTTCGCTCATCTGCAATAGTTCCAGCATGCCCAGCACGCCGTTCATCGGCGTGCGTATTTCGTGGCTGATGGTGGCGAGGAAGGCGCTCTTGGCTTGGTTGGCGGCATCGGCCTGCTCTTTGGCGCGCATCAGCTCCTGCTCCACCGCCTGCCGGGCCGAGATGTCGCGCATGGTCAGGTTGAAACAGGCGTCGCCGGCGTTAGGCATGTTGGTGAGCGCCATTTCCATCGGAAACGGCGTACCGTCGGAGCGGATCGCGGTGAGTTGCAGCAGGTTGCCCAGCTCGCTGCTCTTGTCGTGCAGCATCGATTGCAGTTTGTCCAGGCACTCTGGCGAGATCAGCTCGAGCACTGAGGTGCCGACCAGGCTGCCGCGCGGCAGCCGGAACAATTTCTCGGCCACTTGGTTGGCGCTGGCGATGACACCGTTGACATCGAGCGTCGCGATGCCGTCAATGGACGTTTCGATGACGGCAGACAGTTGCATCTGTTGTCGGGTCAGCTGCAGCTGTGTTTGCTCCAGTATTTGCTGATCCTGGCTGGCCAGAATCAGTTGACCCAGCGTATTCATCAGGGGTTGCGGGATGTCGTTGCCGCGTTCCGGCATCACCGGGCGCGGCAAGAACAGTGTGAAGGTGCCGATGACGCGAGCGGCCAGCGTGATGGGAATGCTCAGGAAATGACTGTCGCCGCGGAAGGGGCCTGCGGCGCTTTGCTGTAGGTTCAACAAATGTTCCTGCTGCCGGTACAGGCAGATGTCGAGCAGGCCCTCCGCATCGATCTGTTGCGGCGGGCACAGCAGCGGCGTGAGCGGACGGAACTGCGGCTGGCTGGTTTGATTGCGCACCTCGCAAAGAAAACCGTGTTCCGCGTCGAACCATAGCAGCAGGATGTCGCGGGCGTAGCTGAACATGGTTTCTGGATCGGCTTTGCCTATGAATAGACTTTGCAGATAGTTGATGGCGTCCAGCACCCGATCCTTCTGCCGCAGGTGCTCGGCTGACCGCGCCGCCTGGCGCAAGGCGTCTTCCATCCTGCCATGCTCCTCAGCCAGCCGGCGCGACATCTGGTTGAACATGCCTATGGTGCGGGCCAGCTCGTCCTTGCCTCGCACCGGTATCTGATGGCCCAGTTCGCCGTTGGCGATTTTCTCCGCCGCCTGCCGCAGCGCGTGGAGCTGGCGGGTCAGGTACAGGCCGAGCAGGAGCGAGAACAAAGCGGAGAGCAGGAGTTCCAGCACCGCCAGAAACAAGCCTTTTTCCCTGGCTTGCCGCATCAACTGCTGGTGGGCGGCAACCGAAGTGCCCAACTCAACTTGTCCGTAATGGATGCCGCCGACTTCGATGTTGCGATGGATGGTCAGCGGCTCATTGGGCGAAGCCTGATCTATGTCTTGCGTCGCCAACGGCGGCAAGGCCAGGGCCAGAGGGTCGCCGGCCTCGGCCAGTATGCGGCCGCGCCCGTCGCGCACGCGGGCGAATACGATGCCCGGCGAGCGCGCCATCTGCTCCACCGTGCTTTGCAGTGTGGCCAGGTCGGTGCTGAGCACCGCATTCTGGTTGGCCTGGGCGAACTGTTCGGCAATGACTTGAGCCCGTGTGCGCATTTCCGTAGCGCTGGTGTCGTGCAGCAGGCCAAGGCTGAAATGCAACAGAATGCCCAGCATGATCATTTCGATCAGCGCGATGCCCAGTATGGTCTTGAGCCGGAACGACATCGATCAGCGCTCCCCCGGAGGATGGTAGTGGATGCGCAGCTGGCGGATGTCGTTCCAGTCGCTGTCTTTCGCCGCCGTGAGCGTTTGCAGCGACAATGCTTGCAGCAGGGCCGACCCATCCGGCGTGTTGGCCAGGCCGGTCAGCGCCTGCAGCAAGCATTGTCGCTGCTCCGGCGGCATTTTGGGATGGGTGGCGAAGGCGTGCGGCGTGTATGGCGGAGTTTGCCACAAGACGCGCAGGTTTTGTCGGGTTTGCGGGTCAAGCTGCTGCCAGGTGCGGTTGATGCCGCCCCCGGCGGGGAACAGTCCCTGGCTGACGGCCAGGTAAACCGATTCGTGGGATCCGACGTAGCGGACGCCTACGTGGATGTTCATCGCTTCCAGCTGCGCCTTGGGAAGCACGCTCGCCGCGAAGGACTCCGGCGCCGGTAACGCCAGCGTTTGCCGGTCCAGCTGGCGGACATCCTGGATCGGACTGTCCTTGCGCACCACGATCAGGCCAATCAGCTTGCGGTCTTTTTCGCGCGCCAGGGCCTGGTAGCCGACGGTGTCATGGAATTGGACGTAGTGCAGCGGGTTGAAATACACCAGGTCGTACATGCCCTGGGCGACGCGCTGTTCGAAGGATGGGATATCCGGAGCCGTTTCGAACTGCAGATTCAGCGAACATTGTTTGCCCAGGTATTGCAGCAGCGGCCCCCAATTGCGCGCCAGGTTCAAGGAGGACTGTTGCGGCACGATGCCCACATGGACGATTGCGGAGGCGGCGCCGGCCTGCCAAGCGATCAGCGAGATCAGCAACGCTTCCAATAAGATTCGGCCGACGGTTTTTCCTTGGCGTTTTGCGTCGCGTTGTGGACGGAGTGCGACCATGTTGTCCTTTCCACTTGCTGATATGGAGCGGGGGAATCAATTGTCAATATAGATATTTCTGCGTAATGCGTTTGCACGGAAGAATGTTGCGGCGCATTGGTCTAGCTAGGAAAAACAAGCTTCATCTTCCGTTCACGGACCTGTCATTGCGGCGCGGCATAGTAGCCGCAGTTTTCGTAGTGGGTCGGTGTATGGGCAAATTTGTCTATACGTCTAAACAAAGGAGCGTTGTCGATGAAGAAGCTGATGGCTGTAGCAACCTGTCTGGCCCTGAGCGGCCTGTTCGCCCCGCTGGCCCAGGCCAAGACGGTGTTGACCGTTTACACCGCGCTGGAAGCGGATCAGGTCAAGGACTACAAGGATGCGTTCGAAAAGGCCAACCCGGACATTGAAATCCGTTGGGTGCGCGAGTCCACCGGCGTGATCACGGCCAAGCTGTTGTCGGAAAAGAACAATCCGCAGGCCGATGTGGTTTGGGGCCTGGCCGCCACCAGCCTGATGATCCTGGATCAGCAAGGCATGCTGCAAGCCTACGCGCCCAAGGGCGTGGAGAAGCTGAGCCCGCAATTCGTCGACAAGGCCAAGCCGCCGAAGTGGACCGGCATGGACGTGTGGGCCGCCACCATCTGCTTCAATACCGTCGAAGCCGCCAAGAAGAATCTGCCCAAGCCGGAAAGCTGGGCGGACCTGACCAAGCCTGTCTACAAGGGCCAGATCGTCATGCCGCATCCGGCTTCGTCCGGCACCGGCTATCTGGATGTTTCCGCCTGGCTGCAGATGATGGGCGAGAAGAAAGGCTGGGATTACATGGACAAGCTGCACGTCAATATGGCGCAGTACGTCCACTCCGGCTCCAAGCCGTGCAAGATGGCCGCCGCCGGCGAGTACCCGATTGGGATTTCTTTTGAATATCGCGGCGCGCAACTGAAGGAAAAAGGCGCGCCGATCGACCTGATCTATCCGAAGGAAGGCCTGGGTTGGGATCTGGAAGCCACCGCCATCATCAAGGGCACCAAGAACCTGGCTGCCGCCAGAAAACTGGCCGATTTCTCCGTCAGCCTGCCGGCGATGAAACTGTACGAGCAGAACTACGCCGTGCTGGCGATGCCGGGCGTGGCCAAGCAGAACCCGTTCATTCCGGTGGACTACTCGCAGCGCCTGTCCAAGAACAACTTCGGCTGGGCCGCCCAGAACCGCGACGCCATCCTGAAGGAATGGTCCAGCCGATATGAAAGCAAGGCCGCGCCGAAGGAATAAGCGCTCGTCTCGCAGCCGCCCCCATGCGGGGCGGCTTTGATTTATCCATGCATCCTGCCTCAGGCACTTTGGAGCACCCGATGAAACCGGTCGATAGCCTATCCGGCCTGTCCGAGCATTTGTCCGCGCATGCCTTGACCCGCCGTTTTGGCGCTTTTACCGCGCTGGACGCCGTATCCCTTTCCATCCGCAAGGGCGAGTTCGTCTGCTTGCTGGGGCCGTCCGGCTGCGGCAAGACCACCTTGTTGCGGCTGATCGCCGGACTGGACTTGCCCGATGCCGGCGCCATTCATCTGTCGGGGCGCGACATCACCCGCGAAGCGCCGGCCAAGCGCGATTACGGCATCGTGTTCCAGAGCTATGCGCTGTTTCCCAATCTGACCGTGGCCGACAATATCGCCTACGGCTTGACCCCGCGGCGCGACAGGGAAGCCCATGCGCGCCGCGTGCGCGAGTTGCTGGACATCGTCGGCCTGCCCGGCGCCGAGCGCAAATATCCGGCGCAACTGTCCGGCGGCCAGCAACAGCGGGTGGCCCTGGCGCGGGCCCTGGCGACCTCGCCGGGCCTGCTGCTGCTGGACGAGCCCTTGTCGGCCCTGGATGCGAGGGTGCGCGACAAGCTGCGCGAGGAATTGAAAGGCCTGCAGAAGCGCCTGGGCGTCACCACGCTGATGGTGACGCATGATCAGGAGGAGGCGCTGGCCATCGCCGACCGCGTGGTGGTGATGAACGCCGGCCGGATTGAGCAGATAGGCACGCCTGCCGAGATCTACCGCAGTCCGGCCAGCCGCTTCGTGGCCGAATTCGTCGGCGAGGCCAACTGGCTGCCGGCGGAACGCCGCGGCGAGCGCCAGGCCTTGGTCGGCGGCTGCGTGCTGTCGCTGGAACGGGATTTGCCGGCGGGAGACGCATTGACGCTGTTCCTGCGCCCCGAAGACATCATCATCAAGCCGCGCTGGGAACGCGCGCCGAATACCCTGTTGGCGCGGGTAGAGGATGTGGGCTTCGGCGGCGCGATGACGCATGTGCGTCTGCTGCCGGAGGGCATGCCCGGCGTGACGCTGCGGGCCGAGGTCTGCCCGTCCATGCTGAACCGCCAGCCGCTGGTGCCGGGCGAGACCGTGCCGGTGGAGCTGCCGGCCTCGATGTTGCGCGCCTATCCCAGGGAGGCCGCATGCTGAGCCTAGTGCAAAGAATCGTCCGCCCCACCAGCCTGGCGCGTGTGGACAGGGAAAAATGGGCGGCGACGGCGCTGGTGTGGGGGCTGGTCGTGCTGTTGGCCCTGGCGCTGGGCCTGCCCTTGCTGTTCATCCTGGGCAAGTCCGTTTTGACCATGAATGGCGATTTCGCCGGCCTGGACAATTTTACCGAGGTGCTGGAGTCGCCGGGCCTGATGCGGGCGGCCGGCAATAGCCTGCTGCTGTCGCTGACGGTGTCGGCGATCGTGGTGCCGCTGGCTTTCGCCTTTGCCTGGGCGCTATGCCGCACCCACGCCTCGGGGCGCGGCCTGTTCCGCCAGATCGCGCTGCTGCCGCTGTTGGCGCCGTCGTTGATGCCGGCGATCTCGCTGGTGTATTTGTTCGGCAACCAGGGCCTGCTGAAGAGCTGGCTGCACGGCGGCAGCATCTACGGCTTCTGGGGCGTGGTGCTGGGCGAGGCATTTTATACCTTCCCTTATGCCGTCATGATTCTGTCCGCTGCGCTGGCGGCGGCCGATGCGAGGCTGTTCGAGGCCGGTCGGGCGATGGGCGCGGGCCAGCTGCGTCAGTTTCTGACCATTACGCTGCCGGGCGCGCGCTACGGGCTGGTTTCGTCGGCGCTGGTGGTGTTTACGCTGGTGATGACCGATTTTGGCGTGCCCAAAGTGGTGGGCGGCGATTGCAATGTGCTGGCGGTGGAGGCGTTCAAGCAGGTGGTCGGCCAGCAAAACTTCCCGCGCGGCGCGGTGGTTGGGCTGATGCTGTTGCTGCCCGCCGTGTTGTCGTTTTTCATCGAGCGCGTCTTGTCACGGCGGCAACAAGCGGCCTTGACCGCGCGCGCCGTGCTGTATGCGCCGGCGCCGGACATCCGGCGCGACGCGGCGGCCACGCTGCTGCTGCTATGGATCTCGCTGCCGCTGCTGGCCATGCTGGGCATGGGCGTGGCGGCCTCCTTCATCCAATACTGGCCATACAATATGTCGTTCACGCTGGCGCATTATCGTTTTGACGATGTCGACGGCGGCGGCTGGGCTGCGTTTTTCAACAGCCTGCAGATGGCGGCGGCGACGGCGTTGATTGGCTGCGTGCTGGTTTTTCTGGGCGCCTACGCTTGCGAAAAGCTGAAAGCGGCGCCGCTGGGCCGCGGCCTGCTGCGTTTCTTCGCCATGTTGCCTATGGCGGTGCCGGGCCTGGTCCTGGGCTTGGGCTATGTGTTCTTCTTCAATCATCCGGATAATCCGCTGAACTTCCTGTATGGCGGCATGGCGCTGATGGTGGTGTGCACGGTCGCCCACTTCTACACCACGGCGCATCTGACCGTCGCCACCGCCTTGAACCAGCTCGATGGCGAATTCGAGGCGGTGGCGGCCTCGCTGAAGGTGCCGTTCTGGACTACGCTGAGGCGAGTGACGCTGCCGGTGTGCCTGCCGGCGCTGCTGGATGTGGTGCGGTTTCTGTTTGTGTCGGCGATGACCACGCTATCGGCGCTGATTTTCATCATCAGTCCTTCGCGCAGCCTGGCGGCTGTGGCGATTGTGACCATGGATGACGCAGGCGACACCGCGGCTGCCGCGGCGATGTCGACGCTGATCGTAGTGACATCGGCCATCGCCTCCCTGCTGATTCTTTGGCTGGAGCGGGTTTTGGCGCGTCGCCACCAGCATTGGCGCGGTGTTTGATGCACGCTTGGAGGCGGTCAACAGCCCCTAGTCGACAGCCTCCAGCGCATGCCGTTGCTCGGATCGATGCCGCCGTGCGTCGGGAGTTTCTTTAACAAGCTTTTCCTTCCTTTCTAAAGCGCGTCGGCTATCCGATATTGAGAGAAAGCCCCGGTGCGGCGGGGCATGTTGGTGAAGTTCGGTCTGGCCAGTAGTTTTCTCCAGTACATGCGTGGGGGCGGCCCTGGGGGCCGGCGGAAAATGATAGATACTCCTGAAGCCAAAATCGGATTGGGCAAGAGCAAATCTTCTTCGACGACGACATGGTGGGTGCTGGCGGGCTTGTTCCTGGCCCTGTGCGGGCTGGGGATTTCGCTGTTTTTGAACGAGGTGCATACCTCGCGGTTTCAGTCGTGGTTTTTCAGCCACGCAGTCAGCGGCGCCACCTACCAGATGGCGCCGGGCAAGAGCAAGGAGATGCGGTTTCCCGAGCCTGGCGGACCTTACGATATCCGCATGGGTTATGCTGGACTGCCCGCTTATCTGAAGCGCTTGCAGGATAGGGGCTTTGAGATTTCCGCGCAGGCGCGCCAGTCGCCGCAGTTCATCCATCTGATCGATTATGGCGTCGCATCGCCATGGTTCAAGCTGGGTATCTTTCCGCAATACCGCGAGAAGGATCAGTCCGGTCTGCTGCTGTATGACGGCTACGGCCGGCCCATCTATCAATCGACTTATCCTCAGCGGGTCTATCCCAACTTCGACGCCTTGCCGCGGCTGCTGGTGAGTGGCCTGCTGTACATCGAAAACCACACTCTGCTGGACGAAGACAATCCGCAGCAGAACCCGGCAGTGGAGTGGTCGCGTTTCGGCAAGGCGCTGGCGGACGAGTCATTGCACCTGTTCCGGCCAGGCTATCACTCGGCCGGCGGCAGCACGCTGGCGACGCAGATCGAGAAATTCCGCCACTCGCCGGGCGGGCGCACCGGCTCGCCCAAGGAAAAACTGCGGCAGATGCTGTCCGCCTCCACCCGCGCCTATATGCAGGGCACCGATACCAGCGCCGCCAGGCGGCAGCTGGTAGTGGCATATCTGAATACCGTGCCGCTTGCGGCGCGCGCAGGCTTCGGCGAGATATCCGGCATAGGCGACGGCATGTGGGCGTGGTATGGCCGGCCCTTCGACGAAGTGAACAGCACGCTGGCCAGCAATACGCCGCATTCGGTCAATGAACAGGCCACCGTGTTCAAGGAAGCGCTGAGCCTGATGATTTCGCAGCGCAGCCCGTCTTACTACCTCAACGGCGACATGCGGGTGCTGGAGGAGATCACCGACTCTTACCTGAGGCTGATGGCGCGCGACAAAGTGATCACGCCGGAGCTGCGCGATGCCGCCTTGCAGGTGTCGCTGCGCCAGCAACGCGAGCGGGTGCGGCCGACTTCGTCCTCTGTGGTGGAGCGCAAGGGCGCCAATGCGGTGCGCGTCAAGCTGTCCGGCATGTTGGGCATGCCGCGCATGTATGATCTGGATCATCTGGACCTGACCGTCAACAGCACGCTGGATTCGCAGCTGCAGCAACAGGTGACGGATCTGCTGCTGAAGCTGCGCGATCCGGACTATGCCAAGTCGGTGGGGCTCGGCGATAAATTCCTGCTGCAGCAGGGCGAGCCGGGCGGCGTGACCTACAGCTTCACGTTGATCGAGCGCACGCCCACCGGCAACAAGGTGAGGGTGCAGGCCGACAACTTCGACCAGCCGTTCGACATCAACGAGGGTACCAAGCTGGACCTGGGCTCTACCTCCAAGTTGCGCACCCTGGTCACCTATCTGGAAGTCATCGCCGACCTGCATCGCCAGTACGCCGGCCTGAGCCAGGAGGAGCTGGCCCAGATCAAGCCGACCGAACACGAGCCGGTGCTGCGGCGCTGGGCGATAGACTATCTGAAGCAGGCCGATGACCGCACCCTGGCCACGATGCTGGCGGCGTCGATGGAGCGCAAGTACAGCGCCAATCCAGGCGAAAGCTTCTTTACCGGCGGCGGCCGCCATACTTTTGAGAATTTCGAAAAGAGCGACAACAACCGTATCATGACGCTGCGCGATGCCACGCAGCATTCGGTCAATCTGGTTTATATCCGGCTGATGCGCGATATCGTCCACTACTATATGTACCCGCCAGGATATGACCGCGAAGTGCTGGACGATCAGGCTGATCCGCGCCGGCGGGAGTACCTGCAGCGCTTCGCCGACCGCGAGAGCAAGACCTTCATGGCCGGCTTCTATCACAAATATCGCGGCAAGACGCCGGAGCAGATCGACGAAATCCTGGTGGAAAAGGCCCGCCGCAGCGCCAAGCGCCTGGCGGTGATCTTCCGCAGCGTGCATCCCGAGGCTGACCGGCCGGCGATGGCCGCTTTCATCGCCAAATACCAGACGCCGCCTGCCAAGCTGGACGATGACGCGGTGGCGAAGCTGTACGACGAGATGGGTCCGGACCGTTTCAATCTGGCGGACCGCGGCTATCTGGCGGGCATCCATCCGCTGGAGCTGTGGATGGTGGCGTATCTGCATGCGCATCCCGATGCCGGCTGGAGCGAAATGATCCAGGCCAGCACGGCGCAGCGCCAGGAAGTCTACCAATGGCTGTTCAACAGCAAGCACAAGGGCGGCCAGGATACGCGGATCAAGGAGATTCAGGAGATCGACGCGTTCCGCCAGATTCACGCGGCCTGGAAGCGGATGGGCTATCCGTTCGACTCGCTGGTGCCGTCTTACGCCTCGGCGCTGGGGGCGTCGGCAGACCGGCCGGCGGCGCTGGCCGAGCTGATGGGCATCATCTCCAATGATGGCGTGCGCTTGCCGACGGTATACATCGACAAGATGCATTTTGCCTCCGCCACGCCGTACGAGACTTCGCTGGATCGCCCGACCGCCAAGGGCGTGCGGGTGCTGCCGCCCGAAATTCCGCAACTGGTGCGGCAGGTATTGTCCGAAGTGGTGGACAAGGGCACAGCCCACCGCGTTTCGGGCGCCTTCGATCATAACGGCGAACATACGCTGATCGGCGGCAAGACCGGCACCGGCGACAACCGCTTCAAGACCTTCTCGCGCGGCGGCGGCTTGACCTCGGCGCGCGTGGTCAGCCGTTCCGGCGCCTTTGTCTTCTATATCGGCGATCATTACTTCGGGACCATCGTCGCCTATGTGGCCGGCCCGAAGGCGGCGGACTACAAGTTCACCAGCGCCTTGCCGGTGCAGGTGCTGAAAGTGCTGGCGCCGACGCTGATGCCCAAGCTGGACCTGAGCGCCCACGCAATCAGCCACAGCGCGGACAGCGTGGCAGAGGGCATGACGGATGCCGGCCTGCCATCCGGCACGCCCTTATGCTTGGTGCCTAATCTGGACGGGGTATGCAAGTTGCTGAAGCCGCAGCATGTGGATGCGCCGGCCAACGCCAAAGTCTGGCGCGATGACCGCAGGCTGCGCTCCGGTTAGCGGCCGCCGCTGCGGTGGAGCAAGGATGCTTGGGGGGCTATCTAGCGGATCGGGGGCGTGGATTGGCAATGAAGGCCGCCAAGCGGCGGGTGGCGTTGCGTTTTTGGACACAGGTCGTCCATGCATTGTCAGCATTCGTCATGTCGCAATGGCTGCGCATGGCATAGCCGCCGCGGATTTCATGCATGTTTTTTATTCATGTGTTTTCTGTGAAATCAATATTATTTTAAAATCGTTATGTTTAATTTGCATTCGTCATGCTAAAATTAGCTTAAGTTGAATTTTGACTTCTAGAAAGTCTGGTCAACTACCCCCTTTGCGGCCGCTGCGTGCGGCCTTTTTCTTTTGCCGTTGCAGCCCATTCCTTACCCGCCAACTTATGTGACAGGTCAATCAACAGCCGCAAACGATGTCAAAACAAGACGGACGGTCCGTGGCGGCTGCGACTGTGAGCAAGGCCAGCCAGGCGCGCCGCAGGCCATCGCGCGGGGAGGAAAGCCGGGATTCAGAACCGCTCACCAAGCCCTAGGGGCTGTTGACGTTTGGTGAGCGGTCGCGCCGGAGCGCATTTCGCGCCGAATCGAGGCGTTTCGCGCGCCGCATAGTCATTCTCTGCCAGCGCGGAACAACGAAGAGTCGGCGCGAAAGGCGCCCGGCCCTGCGGGTTTGGCCGCTTTGGGCCGGAGGCCACGTTGCCCAGTCCTTGCATAGAATGACTATGCGTCGGACTGCGCGCCTTGCCTCCGGCCCAAATCGGCTCAAACGCGATCCACTCACCAAACGTCAACAGCCCCTAGTGCTGTCCGCGTCGGCGAGCCTGGGCTCAGAGGGGAGGCGGGGCTTGGCTGGCGAGGCTGTTATTTGGCTTGCGGCTGCACCTGATAGCAGGTGGTGGCCAGCAGGGAAGGCAGCAGTTTGGCGGCGGCATCGCGGGCGACGGAGAATCGAGCCTTGTCGGCTGACAATTGACCCGCCATCACCGGCGCGCTGATCGGCACGTTATTGATCACAATCACCACCGGCTGGCCGAGAAAGTCGCGCGAGGCCTGCTTCATCCTTGCGGCGGCGTCGGATTTGAGCGAGGCATCCACCAGGATGGCATCACGTTGAATGCGCACATTGCTCTCGGTGAAATCGCAGGCGGAGTCGAAACGCAGGATATGGCCGGTGATCACCGGCTTGGCCGGCTCATCGGCAAAAGCGGCGCTGGCGATGAGCAGCGCGGCAACGGGCAGCAGAATGGATTTCATCGAAATGCTCCGGGAAGGCAGGGTTGAAGTCGCGCTCATTGTACACGGATAAGCCGCTGGAGCCGGGAGGCCGGGCGGGCAGGGGCATGGAAGGGCTGGGCGTCGCAGGCAAAAAAAATCCCGCCGCAGCGGGATGCAAGGAGGAGGAGAAAATCTCTTACCAGAGCTTTGATCATAGTTTCTCTTCCGATCATTCGATATCAGATGAATACGAAAAGGCGTTGCGCAAGATTGTCCGCGACCGTGTGAAGACCCGCTAAGCAAACCCCCTGATCCTGCGTTGCGCCTCCTTGCCGTACTCAAGTGCCGCTTGCATCGGCGCGCCTTGGCTCAGGTTCTCTAACGAGGTTCTGTTAGCGGTGCTAAGCAACACTGCTTCCAGTCATACTGACCACCTGGCGATCAGAAGGAAACCGAATGGCTGCGCTGCAACAGTCGCGCGCTCTGCTCTAGCGTCTCCCGCACGGTCTGGCTGATCAAGTGGATCGTTTCGGTTTCCGCGTCGCGTGTCTGCGCCCGCTCGGCCTGCGTGGCTGTTGAAACCAAGGCCGGAGTCGGGCGGGTCTGCGTGGCCATGTCCTGGACGGGCATGGCGTCGGTTTGCACGGATTGATTTTTTTGCTCAGGCCTGGCCTTGACCATGGCAAGTTTGGCCTTGGCCTCCGCCGCCTCCATTTCATGCTTTTGCTTGTCCGCGCTGCGCAAGCCGGCGCTGGCGGTCGGTATGCCGCTTGCCGTAGTCAACGCGGCGCTGCCTATGGAAATCCCCAGCCCGGCGCTATGCAGCGTGCCCGTGGTGGCTACAGGCAGGAAGCCGCCGACGGCGATGGTGCCGACGGCAAGCGTCCCGCGCGCCAGCAAAGAGCCATAGGTGCCGACTTTCTTGGCGGCATCGGCGGAAGCGCCGCACTTTGTGGCCAGCCAGTTCATGAAATTGCCCAGCGAGTCGCCGCCCATCGCCATGCCTTCTCCGCCATGCGCTTTGCTATACCAGTCGTATCCGGCGCAGGCCACATCGCCCACCGCCATGGCGAAACCGACGCCGGCCAGCGCCAGCAGCGGGATGCCGGCGCCGCCGGTCAGCCCGGTGACCAGGGCCGCGGCCACCAGCACGGCGCTGGCGGCGGCCAGGGTCAACAGCTTGGCGAAGAAGCCGCGCTTGGCGATGTCTACGCCGCATTTTTTGGCTTCGGCGTCGGCCGTTTTGGCCTTGTCTTCCAGCTCCGCCAGACTCAGCGTTTCCGGCCGGTTCTGGGTATTCGGTTGCGCAATGCCCAAGTCTTCAGGGGAGTCCAGCACCATGCCCGGAGAATTGTCGATTTTCGCATTGCCATCCAGATGGCTGATGGATGAAGAGGAAAGCCTGCTGATTGATGGATTTTCCATGTCGAGATTCCTGATCAGTGGTTTAGGTCGTCCAGCATGTTTTCCGCCCGCTGTCGCAGCGGGGTGAAGCGCGGGTCCGCGTCAGCCTGGCCGTAGCACAGCGCGATGGTGGTATCGAGCGCGTCGCGCGCGGCATTCAATTCATCCATCGCCAGCAGGCATTCCGCGATGTGAAAGGTGGCGAAGGGATCATTGGCCTGCATCGCCACGCTATAACCGAAGAAAGTCAGCGCGTGGCGGAATTCGCCATGCCGCTTCAGCGCGCAGGCAAAAGCGAACAGGAAGCGGCGGTCCAGCGGTTGCTGCAGCGCCAGAAAAGCGAAGTCGGCAGTGGCGCTGTCCAGGTCGCCGGCGCTCCAGGCGCGATAACCGCGCTCATAGATGGCTTCGAGTTCCGCCGCGCTGTAGCCCGTGATATTGCCCAGCGTGGCGCGGCCTTCCAGCACCTCCAGGCAGCGTCGCGCGGCGGCCTCGGCCTGCTCGGCCGGCGTGGCAGTTAAGGGAATGTTCAGTGACGTCATACGGCTAAGACCTTTGAGCACCTTGCATGGGGCTAGAGTGTGATGGATGGGTGTGGGAGCGGCTTTGGCAAAACGGCTCGGGCTTTGGCGATTCCGTCGTCGATGCGCTTCCGTCCGGCGCATATGCCGTCTCATGGGCTAGCGCTGCGGCGGGGTGGTCGCTGATCAGCAAGCCATAGGCGCAAACATCATGGCGGCTTGCGCCGTGGCGAAACACGCCGCGCAGCGTGCCCTCGTGGGTAAAGCCCAGTTTGGCGAGCAGCCGGCGCGAGGGATGGTTGTCGCTCAGCACCCAGCCTTGAATACGGTGCAGCGGCGCGCCCAGGCCGCCGCCAAACAGCCAGGGCAGCACTTCGGCCAGGCATTCCCGCATGAGGCCCCGTCCCCACCATTCGGGGCTCAGGGCGTAGCCCAGCGTCAGCACGCCGGCGCCGCGGTCCCAGTCGGTGAGACGCAGCACGCCAGCCAGCGCGCCCTGGCCGCCCAGGCGCAAAGCCATGATCCGCCCTTGCTCGGGAGCCAAGGCCAGCGCGGCATGGAACCAGCGTCTTGCCTCGTCCTCGTCGGCCAGCGCGGGCAAACCCGTCGGGGCCGCCACGCGCGGGTCGGCATAGAGCGCGCGATAGCACGGGTAGTCGGCGTGGGCCAAGGGCGTGGGCCGCAACGCGCAGGCTAGCGGCAGCGGTAGCGCAGCCATAGCTCGTCGTCCAGGCGCACCGGCTGCGCGCCTTCCGCCAGCATCAGTTCGGTCAGCCGGCGGCGAGTCCGGTCCAGCGCCGGGTCGCGCGGGGCGGGCAGGATCATGGCATCGACGTAGCGCAGCGCCGGTACGGCTTTGATCAGCCGCCGCAGCAGCGTCATCAGCGCGAGCACGGCCTGTCCGTCGGGCGCTTGGGCGGAAAAATCGCACAGCACCAGACGCTCGCCTTCCTGCCGATAGGTGAGGGCATAGCGCCCGGTGTCCACGCGCTGTCCCAGCATGAAATCGCTGCCCAGGAAGCTCTGCGGTGCGGGCTTCAGGCCATCGGCCTGAAGGAAGCGGGTGACATCGTCCATGATCCAAGCTCCTTACGACATGCGCACGCTGCTGGACAGGCGTTCGTGCGCCTGCGTCAGCGTGCTGAGGATCTCGCGCAGGTCGCTGGACACCTTGAGCGCTTTTTCCAGCGTCTCGTCGGCGCGCTTGAGCTGTTGTTCGGCCAGGCCGTGCTGATAGTCGGCCTCGGCCTGCTTTTCCTGCGCCTCCCGCAGTTCTGGATTGACGGCGACGCCGACGCTGCCGTCGACGATGCTGCCTATCCCCTTGCCGATATCGCCGGAATGAGCCAGCCAGCTGCCCTGCGCCGCGCCGAAGGCGGAGGCCGCGCCGGCCAGCCCCTGGGCGATGCCGGTGCCGATCTGCGCCCATGCCTGCTTGTTCTTGGCGTCGAATTCGGTTTCGATGGCCTGCATCCGGGTATCGAACGAGGTTTTCTGCATCTGGAAGGCGTTGTTCTGCTGAATCTGGTTGTATTGACGCAGCAGGTCGCGCAGTTTGCCGAACAACTGGCCCAGTTGCACCATCAGTTCGTTCAGCTGGCCGATGGCGTCGCCGCCTTGATTGCCGTCCACGCTGAGTACGGGCGTGCCGCTATTGATGGCGGCTGCGTTGGTGTTTGCAATGGTGTTCATAGACTTCTCCTTGAAAGTCAGGCGATATTGGCGGCAATGCTGCTGAGCACGGCGCCGGTCTTGTTCTGGGCTTCGGAACCGGCTGCCAGGGCCTTGCCGGCGCCGTCCATCAGATTGCCGATGTCTTCCTTGGCGCGTTTTTTCAGCTTTTCGAACTCGTCGAGCATGAACTGCATGAAGTTGCTTTCCGCCATCAGTTGCTGCACGACTTTCTGCAGCTCGGCGCGCTCCTTGGCGATTTCGCCCTGGAAGACGCCGTTGGCGCCTTGCAGGCTGGCGCGCGTCACGGCCTTGGCGGTGTTGGCGGCGCTCATCAGGCTGGCGTGGATCGCGGCTTTCACCACTTCGCGCTGCACCTCCTTGACCACTGACTTCGTCAACTCCTTGGCCGTGGTTTCGGCGCCGGTCTTGAGGGCCTTTTCCGCCACGGTTTCCACGGCGCGGGCCACCATCTGCTCGATGGCCTGTTTGCTGAAGGCTTCCAGCAAGTGGCCCTGGCCCAGGAAGCGGGTAGTCTGCTCCGCGATGTTCTTGGCGATTTGCTCCGAGACTTCCGCCGCCACATCGGAGGCCACCTGTTTGGCCACATCCTTGATGACTTCCTGCGCCACTTCCTTGCCGGCCGCGCCGCTGGTCTGCTTGATGGTGTTTTCCAGCAGCTCGCCAGCGCCTTTCTCCATGGCAGTTTCGGTGGCTTTGGCCATGGACTTGGCGGCCATGACGCCGCGGCCCACGCTGATGATGTCCACCATCATCCCGGCGATTTCAAAGCCCAGCTGGATCTTGCCGGCGATGTCGGCCACTTCTTTCCACTTTGCTGCGGCGTCGCCGTCTGAAACCAGGGCCATGGTTTCGGCAAATGCCTTGACCAGGCCGGAGCAGCCGGCCGCCAAATCCATGGCGCCGCCGGCCACGTCGCCGACGATGATCTTGGCGACGCCGCTGATCACCTCGGCCACCGAGACGATCCAGTCGACGATGGCCGAGAAGATGCCGGCTTTTTGCGCCTTGTTCTGGTCCTCTATCGATTTGTCTATCTGTTTGCGCAGGTCTTCGTTCTGGCGCAGGCGCAGGTTCTCCGCGCCCTGGGTGCGGATTTCCAGCGCCAGCGACTTCAGATCGGCGTTGTCGCCCAGCGATTTCACGCCCAGCAGGGCGGCGGCCAGGCTCATCGCCTCCATCGGCGTGCGTTCCAGCTGGGCCAGCGTGATGGGCTTGCCGTCCACGCGCGGGCCGAAGGCATCCAGAATCCGGTTGAGCGCGCCTTCGGCCAGGCGCAGCGTAACGGACTCGCGCGGGCGCGGCGGCGATTGGAAAGCATGCTCCTGGCCGCGTTGTTGGTCGCGCGGGCCTGGGGCGGCGAGCGGATCCAGCGCGCCCGCGCCTACCCGGCCGACGTTGCCGGCTGGCGGCGCATCTTCCGTGCGCCGGGCATCCCCCAGGCCGGCTGGGGAGAAGTTGTCGATGATGGTGTTCATGCGTGTTCCTCCTGAGGGAGAAGGGCGGCCTGGCGCAGGACCTCGGCCTTGATCGCGGCGTGTTCCGGTTTGCTGGCGCACCACTTGAGCGCGGCGGCGAAGGCTTTGCCCGCCTGCTCGGGATGGCCGGCCAGCTGGTGGCTGAGTCCGGCCAGATAGGCCGGGCGCGGGTCATCCAGCCGCAACAGCCCGGCTTGCCCGAAACTGAACACGGCCTCCTCGTGTTCCGACAGACGCTGGCAGGCGAGGCCCAATGCCAGCCAGTAGTCGAATTGCCAGTGCGACAGGCGGGCCAGCATCAGGTAGAAACGCTTGGCCCCCGCATAGTCGCCGGCGTCGAACAACTGGCAGGCATAGGAATAGACGCTGTCCAGATCGGCCGGGTCCAGATTGACCAGCGCCTGCAGCGTGCCGCCTTGATTGAAGAAGTCGCGCACGGTATCGAGGTCGTCTTGCTCGGTCATGTCCTTCTCCTTGTTGGCTTTAGCGGATGTTTTGCGAGATGGACTTGTTCATCTCGGCCAATAGCGACTGCATGCTGTTGATCAGGCTGACGCAGACGTTGTAGGACTGCATGGTCTTCTGGATCTGCAGCTGGGCCTGGGTGACGAAGTCGGAGCAGCGGCCGGAGTCGGTTTCCAGCGCGCCCTTGATTTCATTGAGCTGGCCCTTGTCCAGGCCGCCGGAGGCCTCGGCCAAGACGTCGGCGATGTGCTGCATGTGCTCGCGGCTGATGTTCTGGTAGCTGCGTTGCCCCACTTCCGGCAGCCCCCAGATGTAGTCGGCGCATTTCTGGCCATCCACCTTGATGCCGTGCTCATCCATATAGCTGACCACGTCTTGCCAGCTGTCCGAGCGCATTCCTTCCGGGCCGGCCTGGGCGATTTTCTCGCGCAGCTTGTCCAGAAACGGCAGCGCTGGATTATTCGCCTTCAAGTAGTCGTCGATGGATTTGCCGCCCACCGCGATGTTGTGATCCTTCAGGTACTGGATCACCTCCGGCGGCAGCGGCGCCTTGTCGCCGGCATTGGCCAGCTTGGAGAGGATGGCGTCCACCTGGTTGGCGGCTTGCTGGGAGTCGCGCGCGCGGTCGGCCTTGGCGCTCATCTGGTCGTATTTGCCTTGGGCAAGGTCGGAGAACAAGCTCATGAACTTGTACAGCACCGAAATGCCCTGCGACATGATGGAATCGCCCTGGCCGGCCTTGCGGTCGACATAGGCGCCGTAGTCGGGGTTGGCGGAAACCCCCCCGATTCCGGCGAAGCTGCTTGCTATGCTCATGGCGTGCGTCCTTAGCGGATGTTCTGGGCGATGGACTTGTTCATTTCGGCCAGCAGGGACTGCATGCTGTTGATCAGGCTGACGCAGACGTTGTAGGACTGCATGGTCTTCTGGATTTGCAGCTGGGCCTGGGTGACGAAGTCGGAGCAGCGGCCGGAGTCGGTTTCCAGCGCGCCCTTGATCACGTCCAGCTGGCCCTTGTTCAGGCCTTTGCCGTCCGGATGGCCGATACTCTTCAGGTAGTCTTCGATTCCGCTGGTTGAATTCTGGCCGTCGTTCTGCACCGTGATGCTGATGTTGTGGCTTTTCAGGTAGTCGATGACGGACTGGGGCAAGTCGGCCGTGCTGCCCGCATCCTTCAGTTGGGCAATGATGGAGTCCACCTGGTTGGCGGCTTGTTGGGAGTCGCGGGCGCGGTCGGCCTTGGCGCTCATCTGGTCATACTTGCCCTGGGCGAGGTCCGAGAACAAGGTCATGAACTTGTACAGCACCGAGATGCCTTGCGACATGATGGAGTCGCCTTGGCCGGCTTTGTTGTCGACGTAGTTGTTGTAGTCCTGGTTGACGATGGGCGAGCTGCTGGCAAAGTTGGTGGCGAATGTCATGATGAATTTCTCCTGAATGGTCAGATGAAGTTGCGGCCCAGCATCGGGCCTGCCTTGCGAGCGGCGGCGGGCTTGTCTGCGCCGCCGCTTCCCGCTTGCTTGAGCGACTCCTCAAGCGATTTGAAATTGCCCTGCAGGCTCTCCACGCACTGGGACAGCCGTTGATTGAGCGGGGCCAGTTCGCCCTGCATGGCGCGGGACAGGCGCTCAAGCCGCTGGCGCGCCTGGGCGTCCTGCGGCGCGCGTTGTTTGAGCGCGGCGATTTCCTGCTGCAGAAGCTGAAACGCCTGTAATTGCTCGCCCAGCCCTTGCTGGCGTTTCTGCAGGTCTTGCATCAGGTGTTGCAGCGGGTGAATAGCGGTTTGGCTCATCGTTTATTTCTCCCTTTATTGGGTAGGTTTGCCGGATGCTAGGCCGGTCCTTGCGGCTTAACTTTCGAAAAGTGGCGCTTTCTTTGGTGTTTTTCCGGCGTGGTTTGCATGCGTTTCGGTATTCATTTTTATCCGTGAGATGGGGGCGCGGGATAAGGTGAATACCTGAAATGGCGGAGGCGGGAAGGAAAAGAGTGGGCTATTTGAGTCCGGCTTTTTTTATGTCGCGTCGGCGATATAAAAAAGCTGGAAGGGTCATGTTTGCCAGGGTTTTTCTGTTTAAGCGCTTGGGAGTGCAACTAGGCTTCCATTTTCAGAAAATGAATGGTTTTGCCTGTGTCATATATTGAATGGGCTTGGTCAAATGCTGAAACATCAGCATGTTTTCGAAAGAGGCGGCATGGCTCATGGGATAGAGGATGGCTTCAATGCATATGCTATTTTCAATCGCCAAACAATCAGGGCAAGCCATGGCGCAAGATGTCTATTTCAAAGCGCTTTCTTCCGCTGTCCAGCTCGATTAAATTCGCGCTGACATGAATGAACGGCCCAGAATCCATGATTTTCAAAAGCGGTTTAAATCTTGATGATGCGAAAAAGTCGCGATCAACCATTGGCGGCGGTGCGAGGCCGGCGGCCGCATGATGGTGCGGGACGCTCCGGGCCAGGTCGGCGGCGTCTATGTCTATCGCCTTTCTGCGAGCAGTTGCTCAAGGACGAGAGTCAACCGCTCGGCAAGCCTCAGCAGTTCCGCCCCTGCGCTTCGCTTGCGCGCGAGGCGATGCGAACCGCCCAGCCGTCATCCAGCCGCAGCAGCTGTCCCAGCGCCAAGGTTTTGCCGTGCCTGGTAAGGTGCAGGGCGGGGTAAGCCGCGGCGCGCGGGAACAGCTGGGCTTCCGGCCTCCAGGACGCCAGATCGAGGGCCGAGAAACGGGCGCGTCCCGCTTCCACGACAAGACGTAACTCGCCTGCGGAGGGTTCTCCTAGCGGCAGCGCGGCGCCATCGACGACGGCATCGCCAGACTCCCGCAATAGAATTCGCCCTGGACAGGCCTGGGGGTGCAGCCAGAACGCATCCAGCGAGTCTGCCATGCCGATGATGGGGAGGGCGTCGCCGACGGCGACATCGGCCCAGTCTGGTTCAGTCAGCACGCACCAGCCCAGGGCCAGCGCCAGCTCATGCTCGCCTTGCGGCGATGGCTGCAGCGCCGCCAGCACAGCCTGCAGCCAGCCCGCCGGCGCCTGTTCCAGGTACAGCGGCAGGCGGCGTGATCCCATGCTCAGCGTCAGCCTCCAACCGAAGGCCGGCGCGGCGCCGCTTTCGACCGAAGCGGCAGTCAGGCTCGCTTGACCTGAGGCCTGCAGCCATCCATCCAGCGGCGACAGGGTCCAAGCCGCCAGCAGAGGCAGCAGTTCCGCATCGATCGGTCCGTGGCGCGGCACGGCCAGCTGCGGCTGCAGCCAGTCGCGCCATTCCGGTTCCGGCACCCAGAAGGCCAAGTCTTCGCCATCGCTGCGGGCGGTCAGCCGCAAGCCGTCGCCGCTAGGCTGGGCGAAGTCGCTGTCGAAACGGCAACCATCATGCTCCGCGCTGGCGCCGATGCGGCTGAGCTCAAAAAGACTGAGCGTGGCGGGCAGGCATTCATTGCTCATGATCGACCTCCAGTGTGACGTCCACCCCCAGCGCCGCCGATAGCGCAGCCTCCAGATTGCGCCTCTCTCTTTCCAGCCGCGCCGCCAGCGCGCCTGGCGGCGCGGACAGCCGCAGGCCCAGTCCGCCTCCCTGCCAGGATGCCTGCACAATCAGTCCTGCCAGCGGGCCGCTGCTGGCGCGTAAGGCGAGCGTCCGCTCGTCAATGGGTTGTGGCGGCGCATGAGGGAGGGGAGCCTCAGCCCAAGGTTGCAACTTGCTGGCCGCGGGCGGGCCAGCGGGCGATTCCGCTTCGTCCTGCGCGAGGGGAGGCTGCGGCAGGGGCGGACTCTGCCAGGGCATGCTCATATCGGGATGGGCCTGAGCGTCATCCAGCAGGGCGCGGAAGCGCTTGGCGTCATCCTGATGCGGCGCATGGGCGTCATGCTCTCCTTGCCCGCGCGACGATGGGCGGCTATTGGCGCTATGGCTTATCGGTGCGTACATGGTGATGCCTCATCCTGTTGGCGATTGGGGTGACGGCCTCAATGCTTGTGGTTGTGTTCGGACTCCAGCAGCAAGACGAGTTTTTCCTGTTCACGCAAATTGCGGCGCAGCAGGCTGTCTTGTTCGGCGCGCGCTTGCGCTAGCAGCGCGCGCTCAGCGGCCAGGGTTTCCAGTTCCCGCGCCAGGGTTTGATCTTCGCCTTCGAGTTTCGCCAGCGAAGAACGCAGCCTTTCCAGTCCGTGGTGATCGAAGCAGCCGCTTTGCCTGGCCAGCGATCGCCATTCCTGATACAGCGTGTGGCGGCGCGCGTGCACCGCATCCTGGCGCGCGCACAGCGCCAGCTCCTCGTCGGCCAGCCGGGCGAGCGCGGCGCGCAGGCTGCGTTCGCGGCGGCGTTTGACGTCCAGCAGCTGATTCAACATGGCAGCCCCACGGTTTCGGCAAGTTCGGCCAACACGGCGTCCAGGCGGACTTGCTCATCCACGCGTTGTCGCAGCAACTGATTGATCCGCGGGCGCCGCGCCATGGCATCGTCGGCGTCGACATCCTGTCCGGGGCGGTATTCGCCCACCCGCACCAACAGCTCTATCTCCTGCCATGCCGACAGCAGCTGGCGCAGGCGGGCGGCGGCCTCGCGGTGGGCAGGCGCCGCCACTTGATGCATGACCCGGCTGACGCTGGCGAGCAGGTCTATCGCCGGGTAGTGATTGGCCTCGGCCAGTTTGCGGGACAGCACGATATGGCCGTCCAGCAGCGATCGGACTTCCTCCGCCAGCGCATCCGCCTTGTCGTCCATCAGCACGGTGTAGAAGGCGGTGATGCTGCCGCGGGCGGCGGGGCCGGCCCGCTCCAGCAGGCGCGGCAGGCGGGCGTACAGGCTGGGCGGATAGCCGCCGGCGACGATGGGTTCGCCGGCCGCCAGCGCGATTTCGCGCACGGCGCGGGCGTAGCGGGTGAGGGAATCCACCAGCAGCAGCACGTTCTTGCCCTGATCGCGGAAGTGCTCCGCGATGGTGGTGGCGGTGGCGGCTGCCTTCAGCCGCTCCAGCGCCGGACGGTCCGAGGTGGCGACCACCACCACGCTGCGCTGGCGCGCCTCGGCGCTCAACACGTGCTCCAGAAACTCCCGCACTTCGCGCCCGCGCTCGCCGATCAAGGCCAGCACCACCACGTCGGCGTCGCTGCCGGCCGCCAGCATGCCCAGCAAGGTGCTTTTGCCGCAGCCGGCCGGGGCGAAGATGCCCAGGCGCTGTCCCACGCCGACGGTGAGCGCGGCGTCGATGGCGCGCACGCCCATCGGCAGCGCGGTATCGATGACGCTGCGTTGCATCGGGTCGGGCGGGTCGCTGTCGATTTCCCTGCGGCTGCTCGCTGGCGGGGCCGGCAGACCATCTATCGGACGGCCCAGCGCGTCGACTACCCGTCCCAGCATGGCATCGCCGACGCCGATGTCGGCGCGGCGTCCGCTGGGTCGCACCAGCATGCCGCTGCACAAGCCGACGGGCTCGCGATACGGCGACAGCAGGGCCTCCTCGCCGACGATGGCGACCACCTCTGCCGGATCGTCGACAGGCAGGGCGCATAATTCTCCCAGGCCCGCGCCGGGCAGGTGGGCGCGCAGCAGCGTGGCGCCGACTTCGGACAGCCTGCCTTCCAGCCGCCCTGCGCGGCCCATCTCCAGTTGCGGCGGCTCGATGGCGTCCAGCACGGCGAAGTAATCAGGCAGTCGCATGGGCGTCTCCTATCAGTTCCACATGGCCCAGCACCTTGAGTTCCGCCTCGTCCCCCAATTCCTGGAATGACAGGACCGGCACCGAGAACAGGTCGCGCTCGATCAGCTTGCGCACGAAGCGGCGCACATCAATCGCGGTGACCAAGGCCATGCCCGCTGCGCCGCTCTTTTCCAGCGAGGATCGTATCTCGCCGATGATGGCCTGGTTCTCCTCCGTGCTGAGCGCGGAGTAGGAGCCGGCGGAGGTCTGGCGGATCGATTCGCGTATGGTCTGCTCGATATGGCCGCCGATGACCCAGGCGCTGATCCAGGGTTGGCCGCGGCGCTGGCGGCCGACGATATGGCGGCGCAGCGCCAGCCTGGCGTACTCGGTCAGCATCACCGGGTCTTTTTCGCGCGGCGCCCACTCCACCAGCGCCTCGAACACGGCGCGCAGATCGCGGATGGACACCCCTTCGGCGACCAGGCGCTGCAAGACATCGGCCACGCGGCCCACTGGCAGCTGCCGCTGCAGTTCCTTCACCAGCTCGCCGTAGCGTTGCTCCATCTGGTCCATCAGGTAGCGGGCCTCCTGCACGCCTATCAGCTCGGCGGCGTAGCGGTCCAGCGCCAGCGACACCAGATGGACCACGCGTTCGGCGTCCCGATACAGCGTGTGTCCCAGCGCGGCCAAGCCGGCTGCCTGATCCGGCGCAATCCATTGCAGCGTGATGCCGCCGAATGGCAGAGTGTCGCGCGCGGCGGCCTGCGGCAGCGCGGGGCTGGCCGCATCCAGCAGCAACATGGGGCGCAGTTCCAGTTGCAGCACCGGCTCTTGATACAGCAGGAAAACCATCTGGCGCGGCGGCAGGCTGGCGTCGGCCTGCAGCAGGATTTCCGGCAAGGGCAGGCCAAGCTGTTCCAGCTTTTGTCCCCGCAACTCGCTCAAGCTGCCTGCCAGCGCGCCGCCCTGGGCCAGTTCCGGGTGGACGCGCAGCAGCAGCGGAATGGCGCCGATGGCCGGCGCGGCGTCTGCCGCATTGCTGCCGTCCGCGCTGTCAGTCGCATGGCCGGATGAGGCGTCGCGCCCATCCCGCCGCGATACCCACCAGGCGGTGCCGGCCACGGCGGCGGCCAGCGCCAGGAACACCACGACGGGAAAGCCGGGCAGGCAGGCGAACAGCGCCAGCACCGCCGCCACGATCCACAAGGCCTGGCGCTGGCGCAGGATCTGCGAGGACAGTTCGGCCGCCAGGTTGCGCCGCGTTTCGCCCGGCACGCGGGTGACGATGATGCCGGCGGCGATGGAGATCAGCAGCGCGGGAATCTGCGCGATCAGCCCGTCGCCCACCGACAGGATGGCGTAGGTGGAGGCGGCCTCGCTCGCGCTCATCTCATGCATGAACACGCCTACGCAGATGCCGCCGAAGATGTTCACCAGGATGACGATGATGGAGGCGATCGCGTCGCCTTTGACAAACTTCATCGCGCCATCCATGGCGCCGTAGAGCTGGCTTTCCTTCTGGACCAAGGCGCGTTCGCGCTTGGCTTGCGCCGCGTCGATGATGCCGGCGCGCATATCGCCGTCTATGCTCATCTGCTTGCCCGGCATGCCATCCAGCGAAAAGCGCGCGCTGACTTCGGCCACCCGTTCCGAGCCTTTGGTGATGACGATGAATTGCACCACGGTGATGATGGCGAACACGATCAGCCCCACCGCAAGGTTGCCGCCCACGGCGAAATTGCCGAAGGTGTAGACGATCTCGCCGGCGTCGTGCTGCAGCAGGATAAGGCGGCTGGTGCTGATGGTCAGGGCCAGCCGGTATAGCGTGGTGATCAGCAGCACGGCGGGGAAGGCGGAGAACTCCATCGGCTCGCGGATATACACCGCCATCATCAGCAGCGTGATGGACAGGGCCAGGTTGATGGCGATCAGCACATCCACCAGCAGGGTGGGCAGCGGCACGATCATCATGAAGATGGCCATCAGCAGCATGGCGGCCAGCACCACATCCTGGCGCGACTGCAGGCCCTGCAGCCAGTCATTGATCTTTTTCATGCGAGTCCTCCATGACGCGGTCCATCAATCGGCGCTGTTGGCGGGAAAGGCTGGCCCAATGCTCTGCCCCGCTATCCTGCGGCGCGGTGGTGGCCAGCCACAGACAGCCGCGGGCGATCCAGGCGCGCAAAGGCACGCCGCCGCCGGCTTCGGGCTGCAGCAGGCCAAGCAGGCGCAGCAGCGTCGCCTGGCCTTGTTCGCGGCGTATTGGCCGCGATAGCGCCAGTCTGGCCCGGCCTGCGTGCTGTTCCAGATAGAAGGTGTCCCGGCCTAGCCGTATAGCCAGATTCGACGACGCGGATGCGCCTTGCGCATCCATCAGGCGTAGCCAGAGTTCCGACTGTCGTTGCCATTGCAGGTCCATCATCGCTCTCCGATTCGATGAGCTAAGCATGCCTTTGGTCTTGGCCGTGGGGGATAGGGTAAACACCTGATCTGCCGATGCGCGCAACACGGTGTGCGAGTTGGCGGTAGAACTGTGCGGGTTTTGGCTGGGGATTCAGCCGCCACGAGGCGGCTGATTGGCCTAGACGAGGGAGAGCAGAGTGTGAAGATGGGTTTGCTGGTTGACGACTGCTTGCGGAATGCCAAATAGCTTGCCCAAAGTCGTATGGCCCACAGGTTGTTGATGTAGGGCGCGCGCCACATCCGGGGCGTCCAGGGCGTAATCGTCCATCAATTGGCGCAGCGCCTCTTTTTGAGGCGTGGCGGCATAGCGCAGCATGGAGTCTTGTTCGGTAAGGTGCCCTTTGGCGCATAGATCGCGCAGATTTTGATAGTCGCCGTGCCAAAGCTCGCTTTTCAGCCGGTCGCCGCGGAATTCCATATTTGATGAAATCCGATTGGACAGCACCAGATCTCCCGTTTTGAATCTGGCAATAAATTTGGATGGATCCGCATGCTCTGTGACAGCCAGCAGGTTCTCCCGGCCATATCGGGAATCATCCAGGCTTGACCGCAGCATTTGCTGAGTATCCGGGTCGTCGCTCATGCACTGGATATTCGACTCCATATAACTGTCCAGCGTAAAAGAATCGGGATGGTGAGCGACGAACTGGCGGAATTCCATCCCAATCTTGCCGACGCAGAAATCATTGAACGGCGTCTCCGGGGTATCGGCCAGCATGCCGGCCTGGTAGACAGTGTGCTCGGCGATGCGGAGCGCGTATCCCCATTTTCCATCCTTGCCCGGCGCGTGGACATCTACCAAGAAATCATTTTGGTGCCTGGGGTGAGCAAGCTCGGTCAGGCGTTCAAACTTTTCCAGCATTCCCAACGGTTCCCGGTTTTGTTCGGAAGGTCGATGTATGCTGTTGAACAGGGTTTCTATCGCCTGCCTTTTCACGCCGCCTTGGAAGTAGTCCTTGATCTTGTCCCATAATCCCATTTTGCTTGCTTCCGCAAGCGTGTTCGCGCTGATGATTCTGTCGATGCGACTCTCATTGAAATTGAAATTTTGCTGTTTGCCGACACTGATTTCAATGGCCATGATTGCACTCTCCTTGATTGTGGCTTGTCATTTCCTATAGCTTTTTTTAATCTTTGGCGCCTGCGCAAGTGGCTTATTGCACGGTATGAGGCGTCCGGTCCTGATTGGGGGCTATCATGTGATTGTTCTCCTGTTGGGCCTGTCTGCTATTGATAACTCAATGTGTCTATGCCGCTTGTCGGTCCAGCGGTTAATCCTTGCGGTCGTGCTTCTGCTATGGCTGAATCATCGGTCAGATACCATCTTCCATTTCTTTGCACATAAGCGGTGTAGTGACCATTATTAAAGTAAGTGAAGCCGCTTAGCTGGCTGTTTTTTGGAATATTGGCGTAGCTGATTGGCATGGATAGGAGGTAGTTGCTTTGCAGGCCAGCAGGAATGGACTGAAACATATTTGGGTAGATAAAGTCGAGATTGATATTCAAGCCGCTCGCGTCAAAGGCAAATAGATCATGGGGCGAGCCTGGACCTGTTTTTGGCACATGGGGCAGGCTGCGGATATAGCTGACGACCTTTTTAAGTTCGACTTCAAGTTGAGCGGCATTGCGCGTGTCATAGGCGGATAAAAAAGCCTCGAATCCCTGATTTGGGTGCTGCTTCAGCACCGCTAGACGAAGTGAGGGCTGATTGACGATTAATTGCAGCGCGGCATTGATGAAGCAGCTTGCGCCAAGATTGGCCAGACCAATAGGCTGATCTTGGTCGGCGCCAAGGGTTTTGAACGCCAGCGACGCAGCTTGCGTCAGCCGCTGATTGTCTTGAGTCGCTACGCTTGTGCCAATCCTGATTTGGTATTGCTTGCCAGACAGGAGCGGCTTCATGGGCAGTACGATGATATTTCTGCCATCCGCTGTAGGCGTAAGAACGTGTGAGGCAACATGCCGCCATTATCCGGATCGATCAATTGAATCGTATTGTCATTTTGCGTGGAAATTGCCATGTTTTTGTCAAAAGACAAGCGAATCATGCCATGGCTGGATATTCCGGAATCGATAATGTTGCTGTCGCGGAACATGACTTTGAATTCATGCGGCGATGGGTTTGCTTGTGATGCTTCAGTCTGCTTGCTGGGGGCGAGGGATGGGTTTGATTCGCCGCCGCCGCCGCCGCCGCAGGCGCTGAGCATCATGGATAGCGTGAAGGAAATCCAGTGTCTTGAATGGGGCAGGGTCTTAATATTTTCTATCTTGTTCATGATTCATATTTAAATTAGAGCGGCCATTTGATACGGCTCATGATTGTGAGTATGAGTCATTCATTCAGCGCCGCTGTGTAGCCTCCGCCAGGCTGCATCGGGTTAGGCTGTTTTTTTGAATCGGATGGCCGCATTTTTATCAGCGGAAATGGTCCTCAATGATTTGCAGCGGGGCAAACTGCCTCACCGTCGGCGAGGCAGGCTCGGATTCGATGACTTCCCAGCCATCCAGCAGCCTGCTTTCATCAACTTGCGGCGGCAATGGCGCGTTGCCGGTTCGGTAGATCTGCACGATATTGGACCCCTTGCCTAAGCCATAGTATTTGTCAAAGTCCTGCCTGCCCTTGGCTGAGTTGAGCTGGTAGGTCAGGCCGAACTGGCCATCGACGACAAAGGTGCTCTCGCCGCTGCGCACTAGATTCATGGCATGGGAAAACCCTTTGCCTTTGACTGGAACCATGATGATGTTCCGGCTGTCGGGATGGCTGCGGCTTAACAGTTGTTCAGATAAGGGAGAGGTCTGTTCCAGCGAAAACGAGCTGTAGTTTTCCGCAGCGACGTTTTGCGGCAATCTGCCCTGAGCGGTGCTTTGCGCCACCCAGAAATCATCGATCCGCCCGCCTTCCAGCGCGGCAAGATTCTTCTCCACGGCCTTGCTGCAGATGACGCAATTCTGGTTGAGGGCGCCGCTGGAAAAATAGCTCCAGGCGTTGCTCAGCATGCCTTTGATTTGATGGGGGTTCGTGTGCTTGGCGATGAAGTCGAGCGAGGCGCCTAAGCCTTGTTCGGTTTTGCTGCGGAATTCCGCCGTCCGGTATGTTTCGCGCGCCAGGCCGTCTTCGAAGCTTGGCGCGTCCGTGATCTTGTCCAGCATCGGTTCCTGCTGCGATAGGGAGAGGTCGGCGATTTCGAAGTCGTCATCGCGGGTTTGATGCAGCGGTGTCGGAGAGGGATTGAAACCAAGCATGATGCGCGCTCGCAGTTGTGGAAACTGGGCCAGTATGCTGATGGGGCAAACGATACGCAGTCCGGTAAACACCTGAGTCGGAAGGAGGAGGGTTCAGGTGTAGACCCGATGGGGCATCGGCAAGGCGAAACGGACAATGGATTCCAGAAATATCTGGAGCACAATCATGTCCCTGACCGAACAACCCGTTGCGTTGATCACCTTGCTGGCCGCCTTGTCATTGCTGCCGCTGCTGGTGGTGATGGGCACATCTTTTCTGAAGCTGTCCGTGGTATTCGCCTTGCTGCGCAATGCGCTGGGCGTCCAGCAGATTCCTCCCAATATCGCCCTGTATGGGCTGGCGCTGATCCTGTCGCTGTTCATCATGACGCCGGTCGGCATGGCGGTGCAGGACCGGCTGGCCGCTTCGCCGGCGGAGCCGCAAGCCAGCCTGTTGTCCCGGCTATCTGACAATACGCTCGACCCGTATCGCCAGTTTTTGAAAAAACACACCGCGCCGGCGCAGCTGCGCTTCTTCCGCGACGCGGCGCGCAAGAACTGGCCGGACGATATTCGCGCCCGCGTCAGCGACGACTCGCTGCTGTTGCTGATGCCGGCCTTTGCGGTGAGCCAGCTGATTGAAGCCTTCAAGATCGGCCTGCTGCTGTTCCTGCCTTTCATCGCCATCGACCTCATCGTCTCCAATGTGCTGCTGGCCATGGGGATGATGATGGTGTCGCCGATGACCATCTCCATGCCTTTCAAGCTGCTGGTTTTTGTGCTGGTGGGCGGTTGGGACCGTTTGCTGGGGCAGCTCTTGCTGTCTTATCGCTGAGGAGCGCGCCATGGGACAGGCGGAAATCGTGCAACTGGCCAGCGAGCTGTTGTGGCTGGTGCTGATGCTGTCGTTGCCGGTGGTGCTGGTGGCGTCGGTGGTGGGGGTGCTGGTGGGGCTGGTGCAGGCGCTCACCCAGATCCAGGACCAGACGGTGTCCTTTGTCATCAAGCTGGTGGCCGCTTGCGTCACGCTGGCGCTGACCTACCACTGGATGGGCGAGGCGCTGCTGACTTACGCCATACGCAGTTTCGATTTGATCTCGCGCATGGGGAGCTAGGCATGGACGAGCTGAATCGCTGGTGGCCGCTGCTGGGCGTGGCGATGATGCGTCCGCTGGGGGCGATGCTGCTGCTGCCCTTGTTTGGCTCGTCCATGCTGGGGGGCACGCTCACGCGCAACGCGCTGGCGCTGATGGCCACGCTGCCCATATTGCCGCTGTTGTCGCCGCTGGCGCTGCCCGATCCCATGCAGGCGCCGGCGGCCTATGCGCTCATCCTGGCCAGCGAGCTGGCGCTGGGGCTGATGCTGGGCTTTTCCGCCGCCATTCCGTTTTGGGCGCTGGACATGGCCGGTTTTGTATTGGACACCATGCGCGGCGCCTCTATGGCCGGCGTCTTCAATCCGCTGATGGGCGGACAATCGTCGCCGCTGGGCGGGCTGTTTTCGCAGATGGCGGCGGTGCTGTTCATGGCCTTGGGCGGCTTCCATGCTTTCCTCTCCACGCTTTACGCGTCCTACCATACGCTGCCGCCTGGCCTGGGCTGGCATTGGGCGGGCCAGTTCATCCCCATGCTGCAGCGCGAATGGCACACGCTGTACACGCTGACGCTGGGCTTCGCCATGCCGGCGATGGTGATGATGGTGCTGATAGACCTGGCGCTGGGTTTGATCAATCGTTCGGTGCAGCAGCTGAATGTGTTTACGCTGTCGATGCCGATCAAGAGCGCCGCCACCCTGCTGATGCTGATCATCGGCTTGCAGTTTGGCTTGTCCGATGTCTTGGCGCGTTTCGAGCACTTTGATGGCGGACTGATCCGCATGCTGGAATCGGCGCCATGAGCGAGAAGACGGAAAAGCCCACGGCCAAACGCCTGCGCGATGCCCGCGACGAAGGGCAGGTGGCCAAGAGCCAGGAGGTGAACGCCGTGGTGCAACTGGGGCTGATCCTGCTATGGCTGGGCGCGGAAGGGCATGCGCTGTACGCGGGGCTGGCCGGTTTCATCCATGGCTGCATCGATGCGGTCAATCTGCCGCTGGAAAGCGCCATGGCTCAGCTGACAGGCCAATTTGCCGAGCTGTGCCTGCGCTTCGTGTTCGGCTTGGCGGGATTGCTGGCATTGGCGCTCACGCTGACCGGCTTGATCCAGTCCGGCTTCCTGTTTGCCCCCAAGGCCATCCAGCCGTCGGCGCAGCGGATCAATCCGCTGTCCAACGCCAAGCAGATGGTGTCGCTGATGAAGCTGTTCGAACTCTGCAAGATGCTGCTGAAGGTGGGCGTGCTGGGCGTGACTTTCGCCTACTTGATAGAGCGTTACGCCGCGTCGTTCGCGCACCTGCCGCAGGCGGGCCTGGCGGCCGGGCTGGCGGTGTGCGCGCAGATGGCGCAGTGGATGTGGGCCATCCTGCTGGCGGTGACGGCGGTATTCGCCGTGGCCGATTACGCCATGCAGCATTATCAGTTGCGCAAGCAGCTGATGATGTCGCACGAAGACATCAAACAGGAGTTCAAGAATTCCGAGGGCAGCCCGGAGGTCAAGCAGCGCCGGCGCGAAATGCATCGCGAGGTGCAAAGCGGCAGCCTGGCCGGCAAGGTGGCCAAGTCGTCGGTGGTGGTGCGCAATCCGACTCATATCGCCGTCTGCCTGCGCTACGAAGAGGGCGAGACCCCCTTGCCGCAGGTGCTGGAGTACGGCCGCGACGCGCTGGCGCTGCACATCGTCAGCCTGGCTGAGAAACAAGGCATCCCCGTAGTGGAGAACGTGCCGCTGGCGCGCGCGCTGTTAGCCTCCACCCGGCCTGGCGATTACATACCGGAGCCTTTGTTCGCCGCAGTGGCTCAGGTGCTGAGCCTGGTTATGGATGCGATGGAGGATGGCGATGAGGCTTAGTCGAATCCCGTGGCGCAGACTGGCGCTGCTGTTCTGGGCCTTATGCGGCCTGAGCCGTATGGTTTCTGCCGAGGGCTTGCAGTGGTACGTCGTCCCGCCTGGCGGCGATGGGCCTTCCGCCATGGCGCCGCTGCCAGCGTCCCCGAAAGCGATGCCCGCGCCCGCTTCCCCCTCTGGAGCGGAGGGGAAGTCCTTGCGCTATGGTGAGCTGATCGACGACGTGGCGCAGCGCCACGCCCTGGATCCGCTGCTGGTGCACGCGGTGGTGGAGATGGAATCGGCTTATCGGCCGGAGGCGATATCGGACAAGGGCGCCATTGGACTGATGCAAGTGATGCCGGCAACCGGCATGCGCTTCGGCCAGCGCGCGCTGACCGAGCCGCGCGCCAATCTAGAAGCCGGCGCCGCCTACCTCAGCTGGTTGATGCGCCGTTTCGATGGCCGCCTGGAATTGGCGCTGGCCGGTTATAACGCAGGGGAGGGTGCGGTGGTGCGCTACGGCAATGCGGTGCCGCCGTATGAGGAAACCCAGACGTATGTGCGAAAAGTGATGGCGCGCTATGCCCGTTTGCGCGGCGGCGCCAGCCCTGGTGTCCCAGCGTCGGACGTGCCTGCTGCCGCCGTGGCGGCAGCCCGGCGCGCGGGCAAGCCGAAGGCCACTATGGGCGGCGTGGGCGATATGGGACAATTGTGGCGCATCTTCACCGGCGGCTCGAATGCCGGCGGAGCGAACGGAACCTGATGAGAGACCCTATGCCGAATCTGCCCTGGCGCTCGTCGCTGCCATTCCGTCTGGCCCTGGTCCTGGGCGGGGCCATCGCGCTGTTCTGGCTGCTCAGCGCCAGCGCGGTGCTGTTTCTGGACTTCAAGGAAACCCGCGAGGCCTTGGCGCACAAGGTGGAGGCCATGACCCGCAGCGTGGGGGAGCAGCAGAGCGCAGAGCTGAGAAGCGCCGCGCGCGACGTGATGACGCTGTTCAATTCCTGGCGAACGCTGGACGACAAGACGCAACGCGGCGACAAGCATTATCTCGTGACGCACTATGTCCTGCTCGATGAGACGCGCAGCGATCCGCCTGCCCAGGTGCGGCGCGCCATGGATTTCGTCGAGTCCTACGGCAGCAGCGGCGTGGGCAAGTTCGTCGATACCTTTGTCGTGCTGGATAGCGGCATCGTGATTTCCAGCGCCAACAGCTCGCGTCGCGAAACTGCCCGCCACCTGGAAGATTTGTACAAGCTGCGCGATTTGCCGCCGCGCGCCGGCCTGGTGTGGGGGCGTCCTTATCAGGGCCTTGACGGCGGATGGCAAGTGGCCATCGCCGCGCGCGATCCTGCGACCGGCGCCATGGTGGGGGTGACGGTGCATCTTTCGCTGCGTTTTGCTCTGGAGTGGCTAAGCAAGACCGACGACGGCGCCCTGATCTGGCTGGGGGACGATGGCTGGCCGTTCGCTCCGCTGCCGGCCATCGCGCCGACCGGCTTGATAGAGCAGCTGCCGGCTTGCAAGAAGCCGTTCATCCAGAGCATGCAGGGAGTCAGCATCATCTGCGTCAATGTCGAGCCTACCGGCTGGCGTCTGATCGAGATCTATCCAACGGAGCGCATCACCCAGCGTGCGCTGGCGGAGCTGCCCAAGCATCTGCCGGTGGCCTTGCTGTCGCTGCTGGGGCTGGTGGTTTTGCTGTATGTCGTGCTGCAGCGCAGCCTGGGGCGCACGCTGTCCAATATCGTGCACATCATCAGTCCGCAAGAGGCGGTGAGCAAACAGCAGCGTCTGCCTGAGGAAAGGCAGGACGAACTGGGACAGATCGCCCACGCCTACAACCGGCTGCTGGACGCGGTGCAAGCGCAATACGCCGAGTTGGAAGCCAAGGTGGAGGAGCGCACCGCGGAGTTGAACGAAGCGCGTTGCCGCGCCGAGCGGGCCAATGCCAATAAGAGCGAGCAGCTCACCAATATCAGCCATGAGATCCGCACGCCGCTGAATGGCATCGTCGGCGCGCTCAGGCTGCTGGGGCGCACCGAGTGCGACGCCAATCAGCACGATCTGGTCGATACCGCGCTCAAGTGTTCCGGCCACTTGCTGGAAATCATCAACAATCTGTTGGATTTTTCGCGGATCGAGTCCGGGCAGATGGTGGTGACGCCTTCGCTGCAAGACCCGCTGGCGTTGATAGACCAGGCCATGTTGACGGTGCAGCTGCCGGCGCAGGACAAGGGCCTGGCGCTGCGTTGTCTGGTGGATTCGAGTTTTCCGTCCCAGTTTCTGACCGATGGCCTGCGCCTGCGGCAAATCCTGATCAATCTGCTCGGCAACGCCGTCAAGTTCACCCAGGAAGGGTGCGTGACCTTATCGGCCTGGAGCACCGATGGCCGGGTCTGTTTCAGCGTGCGCGACAGCGGTCCGGGCATTCCGCCGGAAAAATACGCTGAGGTCTTCATCGCCTTCCGCCAGTTGGAAGGCTTTGTGGCGGGCAGCGGGCTGGGGCTGCCCATCGCGCGCAGCCTGGCTCAGCTGTTGGGCGGCGATCTGCGGCTGATCCCGGTGGAGAGCGGCGCCTGCTTTCAACTGGAGCTGCCGCTGGGAGAGGCGAGTCCGGGACGAGTGGCCGACTGCGGCCCCATCGCGGCGCCGGAGCGTTTGCATCCGCAGCTGCGCGCCTGGGGCTATGCGCCGCAAGCCGGAGACAATCCAGCCTTGGACGCGCCGGAGCTGGCGTTCCTGCCCGCCCGGCTGCGCCAGCATCTGGAGCCGGACCGCACGCCTGACATTAGCCTGAGGGAGGAGGCCTTGCCGGTGTCGCCTTGGTCGCTGAACGTGCTGCTCGTGGACGACGTCGACACCAATCGCGACATCGTCGGCCGCATGGTGCGCCAGCAGGGGCATCGGGTATGGGAGTCGGCATCCGGCGAGGACGCCTTGGCCCTGGGGCGCGCCCATGTGTTCGATCTGGTGCTGATGGATATGCGCATGCCGGGCTTGTCCGGCGGAGAAACGGTTGCGCTATGGCGCGACGAGGCCAGCGGCATGCTGGACCCGGATTGCCCCATCATCGCCCTTACCGCCAATGCCCAGCCTGGCGAGCGCGAGCGGCTGCTGGGGGCCGGCTTCAACGAATACCTGACCAAGCCGGTATCGCCGGAGATGTTGGCGCGTGCCCTGGATTTTGCCGCCGATCAGCAACTGGCCCGCGGCATGGAGCTGGAGCCTAATTCCGGCAGCGAACAGCCGCTGTTGGGCACGGACCCGGCGCTGCTGTCGCGCGTGGCGGCGGACCTGCGCGAATATTATCGACGCCTGGGCCAGGCGTTGGAGGCGCGAGACGAGGCCGAGTGCCGGATGCTGCTGCACACGCTCAAGGGCCTGGCCGGCCAGGCGGGGCTGGATCTGCTGCGGGAGGCGGCGGAGCACTGGGAGGCTTTGTTGAACCAGGGCGATGCCTTGTCGCCTGGCGCATGGGAAGTGTTCGGCCGCCTGATAGAGAGCGAGCTGGGCGCCGATTGACGCCGCGCCGGCCGCATCAGTATTCCAGCACCCCCAGCCGGCGCGCCCAGTTGCTCAACTCCGCGGCATTGTGCGCATCCAGCTTGCGCATCAGGTTCAGCCGGTGCGTTTCCACGGTTTTCAGGCTGATGGACAGCAGCTCGGCGATATCGCGGTTGCGGCGGCCTTCGGCCACCAGCTTCAGCACCTGGCGCTCGCGCAGCGTCAGCGGCGTGTCGCCGGGCATGGGCGCGCGTTCCGCCGCGTCCAGCGTTTCCAGCTTCAGCGCCGGATCGACATAGCTCTTGCCCAGCGCCGCGTGTTGCAGCGCGGCCAGCAGCACCTGTTGCGGGCTTTGCTTCAGCACGTAGGCCAGGGCGCCGGCAGACAGCGCGGCCCTGCCGCGATGCTCTTCGGTGGAGGCCGTGACCACTACGATGCGCAACGCTTCCCAGCGGCGGCGCAACTGGTGGATCACGTCGATGCCGTCCATGCCGGGCAGGCCCAGGTCCAGCAGCACCATGTCAGGGGCCAGGCGCTGGCAGGCCTCATACACCGCCAGTCCATCGGAAACGGTGCCGACCACCTCGTAACGCGGCTGGCTGGCCAGCAGGTTGCGAATGCCGTCTATCAGCAAGGCGTGGTCTTCGACGATCAGGACGCGAAGCGCCGAGGCGGAAGCTAGAGTCATCACCGTCAATCCTTTTATTGTTCATTGTCGAATGATTATAAGCGCATTTCAGGTGTGCACCTGATGCGCGGATGCGCCGCCCCCCGGCAGCATAGGCGACATGAACAGAACACTTGATCCCGCCGCCGCGCTGCATTGGCTGGCCGCGCGTCTGGCCCGCCCGCAGTGGTCGCTTGCCGATACCGTCGTGACCGGGCAATTGGGCGAGCGCGCCGCGCGCGCCCGCCGCTTCGATACCGGATTGACGGTGGCGCTGACGCTGGACCGCTCGCCGCGGCAGGCTGCAGGCGCTTGCCTGTTGCTTGCCGCCACACCGGAGGCCGGCGATGACGCGCTGTATCTGTCTGGCGACAGGCTGTGGCTGCTGCGGCGGTATCCGGTGGCATTGACCGAAGTGGAACTGGACTTGCTGTTCAAGCAGCAGCAGGCGATGGCCGCGCTGCTGGCTGCGCGGGAACGCGCCGCTCCCGTTCCGCTGCCTATTGCCGGGAGGTATGCATGAAAGCCCCGATTCTGATCGCCGCCGCGCTGGCGTCCGCCGGCGCGGCCGCCCAGCCCATTCCTTGGCGCGGCCAGCCTTTCTTCGTGTCCAGCCGCAATACGCCGCTGGCTTCCGTGCTGAAGGACCTGGGCGCCAATTACGGTTTGCCGGTGGTGGTCAGCCCCAAGATCACCGAGGCCTACGCCGGAGCCTTGCGCGACCAGCCAAAAGGAAAGGCGCTGGCCGAGCTTTCCCGCTTGTATCAGCTGCTGCCTTACTACGATGGCAACTCGCTGTATGTCTACAAGGCCCAGGAGGTGGATCAGGCATTGCTGGCGCCGGCCTATGTCGGCGCGGACCAGTTGTCGCGGCTGATCGGGCAGAGCGGCCTGCTGGATGGCGCGGCCTGCCGGCTGCATGCGGTGGGCGCGTCCAATTCGCTGCAAGTCAGCGGCGTGCCGGTGTGCCTGAGTCGGGTGAGCGCGCTGGCCAAGCAACTGGACGAGCAGAATCTCAACCAGGAGCAGAACAAGGAAACGGTGGCCATCTATCCCCTCAAGTACGCCAGCGCCGCGGATACCAGCTATTCCTACCGCAGCCAGACGGTGACGGTGCCGGGCGTGGTGTCGGTGCTGCGGGAGATGGCGCAGGGCCGGGCGCTGCCGCTGCCGGACAACAAAACGCCGGCGCCGGCCGATGCCAGCGGCTTGCCGACTTTCTCCGCCGATACCCGGCAGAACGCCGTGCTGATCCGCGATCGCCGCAAAAACATGAATCTGTATGCTGATCTGATTCCCAAGCTGGACCAGCGTCCGACGCTGGTGGAAATCTCGGTGGCCATCATCGACGTGGACGCCGCCGACATCAACGAGCTGGGCATAGACTGGTCCGCATCGGCCCGCATCGGCGGTGGCACGGTCAATTTCAATACCGATGGCGGCCTGGCTTCGGACAGCTTCTCCTCGCTGGTGTCCAACTCCGGCAACTTCATGTTGCGGCTGTCCGCGCTGGAGCAGAAGTCCAAGGCCAAGATCGTGTCCCGCCCGTCGGTGGTGACGCTGGATAACGTGCAGGCGGTGCTGGACCGCAGCATCACGTTCTACACCAAGCTGGTCAGCGAGAAGAACGCCAAGCTGGAGTCGGTGACCGCCGGGGCGCTGATGCGCGTCACGCCGCGCCTGATTCATGAAACCGATGGCGACAAGGTGCTGCTGACGCTGAACATCCAGGATGGCCGGCAGGACAAGCCGATCAGCCGCGCCGAACCGCTGCCGCAGGTGCAAAACGCCGAAATCGCCACCCAGGCCACGCTGAATCTGGGCCAGGGCTTGTTGCTGGGCGGCTTTGTCCAGGACGAAAACATCGAAGGCGTGCGCAAGATTCCGCTGCTGGGCGATCTGCCGCTGATTGGCGGGCTGTTCCGCAGCACCACCAAGAGCGAGCGCAACGTGGTGCGCCTGTTCCTGATCAAGGCCGAGCCGCGGAAGTTGTGAGGTTGTCATGGAAGCTGCATTCAAACTCAAATTGCTGAACGGCCCTTTGGCGGGGCGAGAGCTTTTCCTGCCCGAAGGCGCGTTCACCGTAGGCGATGGCGACAGCGATCTGTCGCTGCCGCTGGAAGGCGGGGGAACGGCGACGCTGGAGGTTTCGGCCGACGCGGTCATGCTGTCCAGCCCGGCCGCGTGCTGGGTGGACGGCCGGCGCTGCGCGCCCGGTCCCTTGCCGCAGCGGCGGGCCGTCGATCTGGCCGGCGTGCATCTGGTGCTCTGTCTCTTATACACATCTCCGAGCCCACGAGACTC
>NZ_JAELTR010000059.1:0-24116 GCF_016428945.1 Chromobacterium sp. ASV23 | reverse complement strand
GCCCAGCGCGTACAGCGTCAGCAGGGCCGCGCTGGTTTCCACCCGTCTCTCCGCCGGCATGGCATCGTTGGCGACGCCGCTCAGCGTGCCGTAAAAAGTAAAAGCCACGCAGACGTACACCAGCACCAAGGGCAGCAGCAATACCGTATCCAGCAGATGGGTCAGCAGCAGCGAAGCCACCACCACGGTCAGCGCCGTGCGCGACAACAGCAGGCAACGGTCGCTGCGGTCCGCCCATTTGCCCATGGGCCACTGCAACAGCGGCGCGGCCAGCAGCGCCAGACCCATGAAATTGCCGATCTGGTGCGGCAGATAGCTCAACTGGCTCAGCACCACCGGCAACATGCTGTAAAAGGCGCTGTTGAAACAGCCCGCGATCAACACGCCGTACAGCGCCAACGGCGCCAGCCGCCGCAGCTCGCCCACGGTGCGCAATGTGCGCAGCACCACGCTGCCGGCCGGCGCGGCCACCAAGGTCAGCGGCCGCTGGCTGGTCAGCGTCACCGGAATGATGGCCAGCGCGAACAGCATGGCCACCACGATGAAGGGCCAGCCTGGCTGGGTCAGCGGCAGCTTGAGCAGCCATTGGCCGGCGCTGGCCCCCAGATAGCTGACCATCATGTACAGCGAGAACAACTGGCCGCGCTGCGCATTGCCGACGCAGCCGTTGAGCCAGCTCTCCACCACCATGAAGATGCCGACGATGGCCAGGCCGTTGACGAAGCGCACCAGCGCCCACAACAGGGGCGAATGCACCAGCGCCTGCGCCAGCACCACGATGCAGATGACGGCCGCCAGCGCGGCAAAGGCGCGGTGGTGGCCATAGCGGTGCACAATGGCGCTGCAGAAGAAACCGCCGATGAAGAAGCCGGCGTAATAGGCCGACTGCACCAGCCCGGCCACCGTCACCGGCACGCCCTGCTGCAGCAAGGCGAGCGAGGTCTGGGTATTGCTCAGCGCATTGCCCACCATCAGCAAGGCATAGCCCAGCAACAGGCTCGCCACCACGCGCAGCAGGCTGCTCCATTTATGCACCTCTACGACTTCGCCATCCCCGGCCATGCCTTCCCCTCGTCCGCCCTGCTGTATGGTTACGCCATCCGGATTCTACGCAATACGGGCCGCCAGTTGGCGGGCAGCCTGGATCAACGGGCCGGAATACGCGCGTATCTGGGCGTCGCTGAGCGACTCCGCTCCAATACAGATGCTGACGGCGGCTACGGGTTCCCCGCGCAAGTCCGCCACCGGCGCCGCCAGGCAGCAGGTCCGGCTGTCTATCTCGCCGCGGGTGACGGCATAACCGAGCCGGCACGCGCGTTCCAGCTGTTCGCGCAAGGCGCCGATGTCTTCATCGGCCAGCAGGCCCAGTTGCCGCTCGGCCTGCAGATAGCTGTCCAGATAGGGCGCCGCGCGCAGGCTGAGGATGGCCTTGCCCGCCGCCGCGCGGTGCATGGCCAGCGTCTGCCCGACATGCACCGGGTAGCCCTTGCCCAGATACGACTCAAGACAACCCAGCACCACCACCTTGTTGCCCACCGGTATGCTCAGCAGCACCGTCTGGTGGATTTCATTCTTGAGGATTTCCGCTATCGGGTGGAAGTACGGCAGGATGCTCTGCCGGCTGTAGATGGCGGAGGCCATCTGGAAAATCTTGGAGCCTATGCAATAGGCGCGCTTGCGCCCCGGATCCAGCGACACCATCTGCGATTCGAGCAGACTGCCCAGGATGCGGTAGCAACTGGCGGCCGGAATGCCGGTATGGCTGCTGATCTCGTTCTGCGTCAGCGGATACGGCGCGTGGACCAGCAGCTGCAGGATGGCGATGGAATGGTCCACGGCGGGGGCGGTGGGTCTGTCTTGCACGGCTTCTACCAAGTCAAAGCCCGCCGCGGCCACAGACCGAGCGGGCAGGTTCGAAATCAGTTCAAAAAATAGCGCTGGCAGCGGCTAGCGCCAGTCGTCCAGGATCATCTGCGCGCCCTTCTCCGCCACCATCATCGTCGGCGCATTGGTATTGCCGGAAGTGATGTTGGGGAAGATAGACGCGTCCACCACGCGCAGCCCTGCCACGCCGTGCACCTGCAAGCGGCTGGACACCACGCTGCGTTCCGGGTCCGGCCCCATCGCGCAAGTGCCGCACAGATGATAGATGGAACCCGATTCCTGGCGGAAGAAGTCCAGCAGGCTGTCCGCATCCTCCGCCATCCGGCCGCCGGGGCTAACCTCCTCCACCGTCACCTCGCGCAGCGCGCGGGTGGCGGACAGGCGGCGGATCAGCCGGCAGCCCTCCACCGCCTCGCGCCGGTCATGCTCGGTGGACAGGTAGTTGGGGCGGATCGCCGGCGCGGCCTGCGGGTCGGCGGACGCTATGTGTATCTCGCCGCGGCTGGTGGGCCGGCACGGATTCACGCAGATCAGATAACCGGAATACGGCTCCGGCTTCAGCTTGGCCTTGGCATTCTTCGGAATCGTGTAGGACAAGGGGTTGAAATACAGCTGCAGATTGGCTTGCCGCGCCGCTTCGCCGCCGCGAAAGAAACCGCCGGCCTGATTGACGCTGAGCGAGAGCGGACCGCTGCGGTTCACCGCATAGCGCAGCGCCGCCCAAGCCTGGCCCAGCGGATTGCCCAGCTCGTCGTTCAGCGTCTTGCGGCTGGACTTGTAGTAGAACGACACGCACAGGTGATCCTGCAGATTGCGCCCCACCGCCGGCAAATGGCGCACCGTCGGAATGCCCAGGCCAGCCAAGCGCGCCTCGTCACCGATGCCGGACAGCTGCAACAGCTTGGGCGAATCCACCGCGCCGGCCGCCAGGATCACCTCCTTGCGGGCGCGGAAAGTCCGCTCCGCGCCGTTCTGCAGCACCGTCACGCCGCATGCGCGCTTGTCGTCGTCGAACAGCACGCGCTGGGTGCGGCAATGGGTTTCCAGCCGCAGATTGGGGCGGGACAATGCCGGCCGCAGATAGGCGCGGCTGCTGGAGGCGCGCACGCCGCCATCGATATTGGTCTCGTAGAGGCCGGCGCCTTCGAAGCGCTCGCCGTTGAAGTCGTCGCTGCGCGGCAGGCCCAGCTCGTCGCAGGCGGCCAGGTAGTCGGCGCAGATCGGGTGGGCAAACGGCTTCAGCGGCGTCAGGCCGATGGCGCCGCTGCCGCCGCGCCAGCGCGTTTCGCCGCCCGGATGGCGTTCCAGTTTTTTGAAATACGGCAGCACATCGGCGTAGCCCCAGCCCGGGTTGCCGGCAGCCGCCCAGTCGTCGAAATCCGCCGGCTGGCCGCGCACATAAATCATGGCGTTGATCGAGCCGGAGCCGCCCACTACCTTGCCGCGCGGCGCGTAGAGCTTGCGCCCGCCCAGGTTAGGCTCCGCCTCGGTGTAATACATCCAGTTGCTGGCCGGATTGTAGTAATGGTTGACGTAGCCCACCGGCAGGCGGAACCAGAAGGAATCGTCCTTGCCGCCGGCCTCCAGTAGCAGCACGCTGTGCCGGCCGCACTCGCTGAGGCGGCTGGCCAGGATGCAGCCGGCCGAGCCGGCGCCGACGATGATGAAATCGTATTCGGTCATAGCGTCCCGCCATTGTTCCAACGGTTGTTCCAGGCGTCGCGCGATTGCGGACGCACGTCGAACGGCTTGTCGTCCATCAGCAGGTGCAGGCTGTGGCCCTGGTAAGGCGAATGGGCGCGCACCACGTCCATGTTCAATTCCACGCCCAGGCCCGGACGATCGGACGGGATGATGAAGCCATCTTCCCACTGGATGGGCTGCTTCAGCACCTCGGCGTGGAAACCGCCCCAGGTCATGATGCTTTCTTGAATCAGGAAATTGGGGGTGGCCGTGGCCAGATGGATGCTGGCGGCGGCGCCGACCGGGCCGTTGTACAGATGCGGCGCGATCTGCACGTAGAAGGCCTCGGCCATGGCGGCGATTTTCTTCGCTTCCAGCAGGCCGCCGACGCGGCCGACATTCATCTGCAGGATGGACGCGCCCTTGCCGCGCAGCAGGTCCAGGAACTCGTACTTGGTGGTCAGGCGCTCGCCGGTGGCCACCGGGATGCTGGTGGCGGCCGCCACCTGAGCCATGGCATCGGTCTGGCCCGGCGGCACCGGCTCCTCGAACCACAAGGGGTCGTACTTCTCCAGCCGCTTGGCCAGACGAATGGCGGAAGCCGGCGTCATCTGGCCGTGGGTGCCGAACAAGAGATCGCAACGGTTGCCCACCGCCTGGCGGATCTTGGCGCAGAACGTCTCGCAACGGTCCATCAGCTCCAGCGACAGATGGTGGCCGGAATACACTGAATACGGGCCCGCCGGATCAAATTTCAGCGCGGTGAAACCCTGGGCCGCGAACTGCGCGGCGCATTCCGCCGCCAGGTCCGGATCGTCGTAATCGAACTGACCCTGGGCATTGCGCGGGTACAGATAGGTGTAGGAGCGCAGCCGCTCATGCACCTTGCCGCCCAGCAGCTGGTAAACCGGCTGGTTGGCCGCCTTGCCGATGATGTCCCAGCAGGCCATTTCCAGGCCGCTGACGATGCCCATCATGCTCAGGTCCGGCCGCTGGGTGAAGCCGCTGGAATAGCATTCGCGGAAGAAGCGCTCCACCTGATGCGGGTCATGGTCCAGGAGATAGCGCTCGAACACGTCATGGATGGCCGGCACCATCACGCGGGGATGGAAGGTGGCGGCGTAGACTTCGCCGACGCCTTCGATGCCGCAGTCCGTCTTCAGGGTGACAAAGATCCAGTACATGCCGCCTACGTGCGGCGGCGGCACCGCCACCACATGGGTTTCCATCGATACGATTTTCATGCGTTCTCCTCCTGTCGCTGTTGCGACTTTCTGAATCGGTAGATGGCAGCCGCGCCCAGGCAACCGCACAGCGCGATGTAGCCGAAATACAGCTGGTAGCCGAGCACGCCCGGATAACGCGCGCTGATCCAGCCATTAAGCAAGGGCAGGAAAATATCCGGCAGATAGCCGATGACCGAGACCAAGCCGATGGCCAGGCCGGTGACGCGCAGCGGAATCTTGCAATCGTCCAGCAACGACCAGTACAGGCCGCGTATCGCATAGGTCAGCACGCCCACCAGCAGCACCAGCGCCAACAGCGGGTAGATGCCGGCGGAAACCGGCAGCAGGATCAGTCCGAACAGCCCCAGCGACGAGAAAACCATGCTGCCGGCCAGCACGCCGGTGCGGGAAAAACGGTCGCCCAGGAAACCGCCGCCTATGCCACCTATCGGCCGCATCCACAGCTTGGCCACGGTGATGAAGCCGGCCGCCACGGCGCTGAGGCCGTAATGCTGCTGCAGGTAAGCGGAAAACGAATACGTGGCCCAGAACAGCTGGTAGCCGCACAGCACGATCAAGGACATCAGCCATACCTGGCGCTGGCCCAGCAGCAGCTTCAGATCGTCCCATTGCGAGGTGGCGCGGCTTTCCTTGTGCTCCGCCTCGCCACGGCCCTTGTCCAGGAAAATCCAGATCAGCGCGGCGATGGCGAGGCAGGTGAAGGAATACAGATAAATCACCTGCTGCAGCGCCAGCCGGCCATCGCCGTCGCCATCCATGTGATAGGCGAACAAGGCCAGCGCCAGCGTGGCCAGCAGCGCCTCCACCAGGCCGCGGCCGCCGTCCAGCACGCCGAAGAAGCGCCCTTGCTCGTTAGCCGCCGCCAGCATCTTCACGCCTTTCAGCAGGGCTGCCCAGAAGGTCAAGCCGGCCGCCAGTCCCCAGCCAATGAAGATGATCTCCAGCGCGCGGTAGCCCGGAAACGTGGAGAACCACAGGCCGAGCAGGCCTACCGCCGCCAGCGAGAAGCTGATCAGCAGCCGCGGCGGCATGCGATCCGCCAGCCAGCCGCTGGGCAGATAGGCCAGCGCGTAGACCACGCCCAGCATCGAATAGAACACCCCGAGGTCGCCCGCGGTGATGCCGAAGCTCTGCAGGATGGTGGTCTCGAAGTTCTGCCGCAGATACAGCAAGGGATAAATGGCGCCGGCCGCCACCAGCAGCAGGCCGAACTGGAAGTAGCGCCCGCGGCCGAGCGCGGCGCATTCCGGCGCCAACACACGCGTTTCGTTCATTCAAGCTTCTCCTCTGGTCTGCGCCGGACGGACCGGCGCGCTTTCTCTTTGTCGTGTTTTGCCGCCTGCCTAGCGGCTTATATTTATTTCCCGGCATGGGTACAGCAGGCCGCCCGCCGGGTAAGCGGCGGAACGGCAGTTTGGGTAATGGGGGGAAAATCAGTACTTCATGATCACCAGGCGGGTCTGCGTGAACTCCAGCATGCCGTGCTTGCCGTCGTCGCCGCCCAGGCCGGAACGTTTCCAGCCGGAGTGATAGCCCTGGTACGGATCGGCCGGCGTGCGGTTGACGTACAGTTCGCCGGCCTCGATCCGGTTGGCGAAGCGCATCACGGTACGGTAGTTCTCGGTGTACAGCACCGAGGCCAGGCCGAACTGGTGGTCATTGGCCAGACGCAGCGCCTCGTCGGCGGTCTGGTACTTCAGCACGCACAGCACCGGGCCGAAGATCTCTTCCTGCACGATCTCCATGTCCTGGCGGCAGCCGGTCAGCAGCGTGGGCGGATAGAACCAGCCCTTGCCCTCGGGCAGCACGCCGCCGGTTTCCAGCACTGCTCCGTCATCCACCGCGCGCGCCACCATCTGGTGGATGTTCAAGCGCGATGAGGCGTTGACCAGCGGCCCCATGTAGTTGGGATGCTCGGCGCGGTTGCCCCATTGCCGGGCGGTGAAACGCTCCTTCAGCAGGCGCACGAAGTCGTCGTATACCGATTCATGGACATAGGCCCGCTCCACCGAGGTGCACACCTGGCCGCAATGGCTGAGCGCGGAGCCGACGATGTCGTTGGCGGCCTGCGCCAGATTGGCGTCCGGCTCGATGATGGCCGGGGTCTTGCCGCCCAGCTCCAGCGAGGACTTGGCGATGTTGACCTGCGAATACTCCAGCACCTTGCGGCCGGCGCCCACGCTGCCGGTCAGCGTGATCATGCCCACCTTGGGGTGGGTGCAGATGGTTTCCGCCACCTGGTGGCTCATGGTCAGAATATTGACCACGCCGGCCGGCAAGCCGGCCTGCTGCACCGCCTTGGCGATTTCAAACGCCGAGCACGGCGTGTTGTTGCTGGGGCGGACCACCACGGCATTGCCGGCGATCAGCGCCGGCGCGATCTTGCGCAGCAGGGTGTAGACGGGGAAATTGAACGGAATCAGGCAGGCCACCACGCCGATGGCTTCACGCATCAGCAGCAGGTTTTCATCCGGGTTGTCGCTGGGGATGACTTCGCCTTCCAGGCGGCGCGCCCATTCGGCGTGATAGCGGGTGATCTCGGCGGCGTAGCTCGCCTCGGCGGTGGCATCCGCCAGGCTCTTGCCGGATTCGGCGGCCAGCGCCTGGCCGATCTCGCCGGCGCGGGCATCCAGCGCGTCGGCCAGCTTGTGCAGATATTGGCCGCGCGCGACGCTGGGCAGCGCGGCCCAGTCTTTCTGCGCCCGCGCCGCGGCATCCACCGCCGCGCGCGCCTCTTCGGCGCTGGCGGACGGGACTTGGGCCACTATTTGCTCGGTGGCCGGGTCCTGCACGTCGATGGCGCCGCCGCCGATGGACTCGACAAACTGGTTATTGATGAAATTGCGGTAATCACGCATGTCTCTGGCCTCGTGCTTGTGTTGGCATCCATCACACCAGCCAGGCCAGACAGCGTCAAAACAATTTCAGATATGGATTTTTTATTTCATATATGAAATCAAAGTCCTTCCATCCCTCCCGCGTCCCACGCGCCGCCCTTCCCTGGCCAGCCTTCCTCGCCACAGCGAGGCCCTCCGCAGCAGCGCATCGATGAGCAATCATTGCGCCAGCCGCCAGGGTACAAAATTGGAAACCATTGCCGGCGTGAAGTTCGCGGATGAGCAAAAAGGACCTGCCAAAGTCAGAGCATGCAAGCACGACTCAACAAGGAACACATCATGAAACGCATGCTCGTCGCCGCGGCATTGGCCTCCTGCGCGCTCGCCGCCGCCCTGCCCGCCCGGGCCGACGTGGGCGTGTCCGTCCATATAGGCGAGCCCGGCTTCTACGGCCAGCTCGACATCGGCGGCGCGCCCGCGCCGCAACTGGTCTACCCGCAGCCGGTGATCATCCAGCCGGTGCCGGTGGCTGCGCCTCCCATCTATCTGCGCGTGCCGCCGGAGCATATGCGGCACTGGGACCGCTACTGCCGCCAATATCATGCCTGCAACCACAGGGTCTATTTCGTTCGCGACGAATGGTATAGACAGGTTTATGTGCCGCACTACCACACGCGCTACTCGATGCCGCCGCACGATCACCACGATCATCACGAATACCATGAGGCCTGGCACGGCGATCATGATAGGCGCGACTGGTATCAGCGCTGACAGCCGTTCACGCCAAGGGCGTGCGGCAAGCACGCCCTCTTCACACAAATTAATCACGCCGCATCGGCATCATGTTCTGCTTTTACCGTTGCAGACAGTGTAATTCGCCGAAATGGACAACATCCGAGAAATTGGATTTCAATAAGCGGCTTCCGCCCACAGCGTGCGGCATTTTGCCGCAGCCTCAGCAGCGACGGCCTTGGCCATACTTCCCAGACAATGTGAACAAAAAGGGAAATCCCATGACCGCTCGCCATCTCGTCAAACTGTTGCCGGCCCTCCTCGCCGTCACCGCCTCTCCCGGCGCCTACGCCTGCGCCAGCTGCGGCTGCACGCTGAGTTCCGATTGGGAAAGCCAGGGCTTCACCGCCCAGCCCGGCCTGAAAATGGACATCCGTTACGATTACCTGGACCAGAACCAGCTGCGCAGCGCCAGCGGCACCATCTCGCCGGCGGCGGCCAGCCAGCTGAATCAAGGCAATCAGGAAGTGGAGAAGTACACCCGCAATAATTATCTGACGCTGGGCTTCGACTATTCCTTCTCGCCGGCTTGGGGCGTCAACGTGACGGTTCCGTACATCGATCGCAAGCACAGCACGCTGGGCACCGGCTCCGATGGTTACACCGTTTCCAGTGGCGGCGGGGCATACAACTCCAGCACCTCCGGCCTCGGCGATATCAAGGTGATCGGCCGCTATCAGGGCTTCGCCGAAGCGCGCAACTTCGGCCTGCTGTTCGGCCTGAAGCTGCCCACCGGCAGCCACACCGAAACCGGCACTTCCACCGATCCGGCCAATCCGGGTGCGCCAGCCGTGATCGACCGCGGCCTGCAGCCCGGCACCGGCACCACCGACGCCATCTTCGGCGCCTACTATTTCGGCGAATTCAACCGCAACTGGAGCTACTTCACCCAGGCCACCGTGCAGAGCGCGCTGGATACCTCAGACCAATACCGGCCCGGCACCGGCGTCAATCTGAATCTGGGCGTGCGTTACACCGGCTTGGCCGGCTGGATGCCGCAATTGCAGATCAATGCCCGCTACGTCCAGCACGATGCCGGCAACAACGCCGATACCGTCAGCACCGGCGGCACGCTGATCTACCTGAGTCCGGGACTGACAGTGCCGCTGACCAAACAGACCTCGATATACGGCTTCGTACAGCTGCCGCTATACCAGAACGTCAATGGCGTGCAACTGGCGCCGCGCTACACCGCGTCCGTGGGCGCGCGCATTTCGTTCTGACCACGCGGCAAGAAAAAGGCCCGCGTCTTCTGCGCGGGCCTTGTGCATGCCTGAACGGCTGTCACCCATCCTGCGGCAGCAGGCTGCCCTGGGTCAGCAGCGCGGCGAACTCCTCCGCTGGAAGAGGCTTGGCGATCAAATAGCCCTGGACGAAATCGCAACCCTCTTGTTCCAGGAACTGCCACTGCTCCATCGTCTCCACCCCCTCCGCCACCACCTGCATATTCAGGTTCTTCGCCATATTGATGATGGCGCGGGCGATGGCGCTGTCGTCGGCGTCCTGCGGGATGTCGCGGACGAAGGAACGGTCGATCTTCAGCTTGTCGGCCTTGAAGCGCTTGAGGTAGGACAGGCTGGAGTAGCCGGTGCCGAAGTCGTCGATAGACAGCCGCAGCCCCATGCTCTTCATGGTATCGATCGCCTGGATGGTGGCCTGCGCGTCCTCCATGATGACGCTCTCGGTCACTTCGATATCCAGGGCGTGACCCGGCAGATCATGCGACGACAAGGCCTGCTGCACCTGTTCGGCCAAGTCGGGCTGGCGGAACTGCAGCGCCGACAGGTTGATGGCCAGCGTCACCTCCGGCAAGCCGGCCTGGCGCCACGCCACCATCTGCCGCGTGGCCTCGGCGATCACCCAATTGCCGATCTGCACGATGAAGCCGCGCTCCTCGGCCACCTGGATGAAGCGCACCGGGCCCAGCAGGCCCAGCGACGGGTGGTTCCAGCGGATCAGCGCCTCGGCGCCGATGATGCAGCCGGTTTTCATGTCCACCTGCGGCTGATAGTGCAGCACGAACTCGTCGCGCTCCAGCGCGAAACGCAGCTGGCTTTCGATGGCCAGGATCTCGCGGGCGCGGGCGTTCAGGTCCGCGGTGTAGAACTTGTAGCTGTTGCGGCCGGAGGATTTGGCGTGGTACATCGCCGCGTCGGCGTTGCGCACCAGGGTTTCGTAGTCGCGGCCGTCGTCCGGGTAGACGCTGATGCCGATGGACGGCGTGATGGTGATCACATGATTGTGCAGCTCGATCGGGCTGGCGAACACCTCGCGCACCCGCTCCGCCGCCAGCGCGGCCTCGCCCGGATCGGAAATCAGAGGCAAGAGGATGATGAATTCGTCGCCGCCCTGGCGCGCCAGCATTTCGCCCGGACCCAGCACTGAGCGGATGCGGTCCGCCGCCACCTGCAGCAGGGTATCGCCGGCCGAGTGGCCCAGCGACTCGTTGACGGTCTTGAAGCGGTCCAGGTCCAGCAGCAGCAGGGCCAGCCGCTGGTTGTCGCGCACCGCGTTGTGGATGGCCAGCTCCACCCGGTCCTGCATGTGCACGCGGTTGGGCAGGCTGGTCAGCACGTCGAAATGCGCCAGGAACTGGATCCGGTCGTCGGCGGCCTTGCGCTCGGTCAGGTCGCTGAAAATCGCCACATAATGGGTGATCTCGCCCAGGCTGTTGCGCACCGCGTTGATCGCCAGCCACTCCGGATACACCTCGCCGTTTTTGCGGCGGTTCCACAGCTCGCCCTGCCAGGAGCCGTTCTCGCCGATGGCCTGCCACATCTGCTCGTAGAACGGCGCGTCGTGGCGGCCGGACGACAGGATGCTGGTCTTCTGGCCCAGCACCTCGTGCTGGGTGTAGCCGGTGATCTCGGTGAAGGCGCGATTGACGCTGCGGATGCGCTTGTCGGCATCGGTGATCATGATGCCTTCGACGGTGTTCTCGAACACCTTGGCGGCCAGTTGCACCCGCTCCTCGGCCGCGCGCTTTTCCGAGATGTCGCGCACCATGCGCCACACCGCGTTGATGCGGCCGAAGGCGTCGCGCATCGCCACCGTCTTGACGCTGACCGGCACCTGGTTGTCGAAGCGGTTGAGATAAGTGGCTTCGAATTCGTCGCAATAGCCGAAGCGCAGCACCTTGTTGTCCAGATTGAAGCGCTCCAGCGCCTCGCTCTCCTCCGCCACCAGGCTCCAGAAATTCTGCTGCTTCAGCTGGTCCAGGCTGTAACACATCAGGTTGAGGAAGGCCGGGTTGGCGTCGATGACCTGTCCGTCCAGCGAGCTGATGACGATGCCGTCCAGATTGGACCAGAACAGCTCGCGGTATTTGTTCTCGGAGCGGCGCAGCGCGTCTTCCACTTCGCGGCGGCGCGAGATGTCGGCCTCCAGCGCCAGCGTCTTGGCGCGCAGCTCGTCCACCAGGCGTTTCAGTTCCGAACGGGTCCACTCCAGGTGGGTGCCCAAGCGGCCCAACTCGTCGCGGCGCGACCATTCAAACGGCGTGTCCAGTTTCAACTCGGCCAATAGCCGCGCCTGCTCAGTCAGCAAGCGCATCGGCCGCAGAAAACGCGAGTGCAGGATGCTCATGATCAGCATGATGGACAGCACCAGCTGCGCCGCCAGAATCGTCAGGATGTTCTTGACCTGATTGCTCAGCGCGATGGCCAGGTTCTCGTTGTCGAACTCCATCGTCACCTGGCCGATGGCCTCGCCGCGGTAGATGACCGGCTTTTCGACAAAGGACACGCTGCCGATGCGGCGCTCGCTGTGCACCGCAGACAGAAACACCTGGTTGGATTGGGTGTCGGTGACGCGGATGGAGATCACGCGCGGGTCTTCCATCACCGACGCGATCAAGGGGTTGCCGGCCTGGCGGCTGAGGTTCCACAGCGGCTCCTGCATGCCGAGGGCGACGATGTCGAGCAGACGCCGCTGGTCGGTGTCCAGCTGCGCCGTCAGATTGTCTTTCTGGATGTTGAAACTGAGATAGCTGATGATGGAGGCAGGGATCAGCAAGCCGAGTATCACGGCGATGAGAAACACGTCCCTCAGATTCAGGCCAGTGCTGGCAGTGGTTTTATCGTCTGCTTGTTGAGCCATGTCGCGCTAGTCTTTGCTTCGCCGAAGTTTCGGAGTTCGTATCCGGAGTGGGTTTTATATGTGCAATCAGCAGTATACACCGGCGTCGGCCGGCATTTCCTCTATATATCCACAAGTCATCTGCAATTGTCATTTTCACGCATGGATGCGCCAATACCGCTGGAGATAAAGGGCGGCGCATTGCCTTGCCGGGGCCGCAGGGCCTAAAATCCACGACACTTTTTGACAACGCGTTCAGGATTCACACCATGCCGCAGTCACGTTATGAAAAGATTATCTCCGCCCGCTGGATCATCACCGTGGAAACGGATGGCGAAATCCTGGAAAACCACGCGCTGGCGATCAAGGATGGCAGGATTGCCGCCATTATTCCAGCGGCCGACGCCGCCGCGCTGGAAGCCGACGAACGGCTGGAGCTGCCCGACCACGTGCTAATGCCCGGCCTCGTCAACCTGCACGGCCATTCGGCGATGACGCTGCTGCGCGGCCTGGCCGACGACAAGGCGCTGATGGACTGGCTGCAAAACCACATCTGGCCGGCCGAAGGCAAGCATGTGCGCGACGATTTCGTGTTCGACGGCGCGCTGTTGGCCATGGGCGAAATGATCCGCGGCGGCACCACCACCATCAACGACATGTATTTCTACAACGCCGCGATGGCGCGCGCCGGCCTGGCTTCCGGCATGCGCACCTTCGTCGGCTGTTCCATCCTGGAATTCCCGACCAACTACGCGACCAACGCCGACGATTACATCGCCAAGGGCATGGCCGAGCGCAGCCAGTTCCTGGGAGAAGAGCTGGTGACCTTCACCCTGGCTCCGCACGCGCCCTACACCGTATCGGACGATACCTTCCGCAAGGTTGTGACGCTGGCCGAGCAGGAAGACATGCTGATCCACTGCCACATCCACGAAACCGCCGACGAGGTGAACAACAGCGTCAAGGAGCACGGCCAGCGCCCGCTGGCCCGCCTGCAGCAGCTGGGCATGCTGTCGCCGCGGCTGGTGGCCGCGCACATGGTGCATCTGAACGACGCCGAAATCGAGCTGGTGGCGAAGTACGGCGTGTCCACCGCCCACAATCCGGCCTCGAACATGAAGCTGGCCTCCGGCATCGCTCCCATCGGCAAGATGCTGGACGCCGGCATCGCCGTGGGCATCGGCACCGACGGCGCCGCCTCCAACAACAAGCTGGACATGCTGGCGGAAACTCGCCTGGCCGCCCTGCTGGCCAAGGTGGGCACGCTGGACCCGACCACCGTGCCCGCCGCCGCCGCCATCCGCATGGCCACGCTGAACGGCGCGCGCGCGCTGGGCATCGCCGAGAAGACCGGCTCGGTCAAGGTGGGCAAGGATGCCGACCTGATCGCCATCGACCTGTCCGAACTCGAAACCGCGCCGGCCTTCGACCCGATCTCGCACGTGGTGTACGCCGCCGGCCGCGAGCAAGTCAGCCACGTCTGGGTCAAGGGCCGCGCGCTGATGGCCGGCCGCAAGCTCAAGACGCTGGACGAGGCCACTCTGAAAGCCCGCGCCGACGACTGGCGCAACCGCATCCTGGCAAAGTAAAAGCATGAGCAACGTAGACGAACTCGAAATCGACAAATTCAGCCAGCTGGCGCACAAGTGGTGGGACAAGGACAGCGAATTCAAGCCGCTGCACGAAATCAACCCGCTGCGTCTAGACTATATCGACCGCCACGCCTCCCTCGCCGGCAAGAAGGTGCTGGACGTGGGCTGCGGCGGCGGCATCCTGGCCGAGAGCATGGCGCTAAAAGGCGCCCAGGTGACCGGCATCGACCTGGCCAAGAAGTCGCTGAAGGTCGCGCAGCTGCACAGCCTGGAATCCGGCGTGCCCATCGATTACCGCTGCGTGCCGGTGGAGGAGTTGGCGGCGGAGATGCCGGCCAGCTTCGACGTGGTGACCTGCATGGAAATGCTGGAGCACGTGCCGGACCCGCAAAGCGTGGTGCGCGCCTGCGCCACGCTGGTCAAGCCCGGCGGCTGGGTGTTCTTCTCCACGCTGAACCGCAACGCCAAGGCCTATATGCTCGCCGTGGTCGGCGCGGAGTATGTGCTGAACATGCTGCCGCGCGGCACGCATGAATATGCGCGCTTCATCAAGCCGTCCGAGCTGGGGCGCATGGTGCGGCACGCCGGCCTGGGCCTGCACGGCCTCAGCGGCATGGGCTACAACCCGCTCACCCGCATCTACTCCTTGAACGACGATACCGACGTCAACTACCTGATGGCCACCCGCCGCTCGGCGGAGTAAGCCTCCCGCGCGCCGCTCCCGAGTCTTGGACGGCGCGCGCCTCCCTCAGTCCCGCGAACAAAACCCCTGATCCTGCGTTGCGCCGCCTTGCCGTACGATTTGTACTGTCTGCGTCGGCGCGCCTTGGCTCAGGTTCTCTAACGAGGTTCTGTCAGCGGCTCTATGCGCAAGCACTCAGCCCCTTCCGCGCCGCTGGCGACAGATAATTCCACATCCTGCTGTCAACAGAAACACAAAACATGCGTTTTAATCGTCTGATTGATATCATGGCCGCCCTTTCTGAAGCAGATGCATGATAATGCGCCGCCGCAGGGTTGCGTCATTAGGCTCGACGCCCGCACTGGATACAAACCGGCAAACCAACAGGATATTGCCGGACAATCTGGCATCATCATGCCTTACAATACGTACGAGAACGATAACATTCCATTCCGGAGATGACGCATGACATTCAAGGCCAACGACCTGTTGACCGAACAGATCGCCCAATATCTCGGCAGGCAGATCATCCAAGGCGAGATGAAACCGGGAGAGCGGATACAGGAACTGCGCATCGCGTCCGAGCTGGAAGTCAGCCGCGGCTCGGTGCGCGAGGCCTTGCTGATCTTGCAGCGCCGCCATCTGGTGGACATCTTCCCGCGCCGCGGCGCGGTGGTGGCCAGCATCAGCGCGCGCGACGTGCGGGACTTCTTCGATCTATGGTTTCTGCTGCTGGAGCGCGTGGTGCAAAATCTGGCCGCCGGCTGGCAGAACGACGACCTGGCGCGCTTCATCGAGCTGATGGCGCAGCTGGAAGAAGCCAAGCGCCGCGATGACCTGCAAGCCTTCTACGATTACGGCATCGAATTCCTGTCCGCGCTATACCGTCATGCCGACAACCGTTACCTGACCGACACCCTGAACGACATGCTGCCGCTGACCCAGCGCTGCCTGTACGCCATTCTGCGCGCCGGCCAGAGCCAGATGGAGCGCACCCACCTGTTTCTGGAAAGCCTGCTGAAAACCTTGATCGCGCGTGATACCGCGCGACTGAAGCAAATGGTGGCTGATTTCGGCCGCGATTACAGCCAGCTGGCGCAAAGCGCGGCCGAGGCCTTGGAGGGCCGCGGCTGAGCGTGGCAGGCGCTTGCCGAGGCATGGAATGACAAGGGCTGCCCCAGGCAGCCCTTTGCTTTTGCCCATCGCTGGCCATCACGGCAATGGCCAGCGGCGCTGCCCGTTTTCGTCGTACAGGGTTTCCGTCAGCGCCATGCCATTCAGTTCCAGCCGAATGAAGCCGTTCAGCACCCGCTGCGGGTACTGGCTGTCGTCGGCCGAGCGCGTTTCCGCCCATGCCACCTGCGGCTTGCCGTCCAGAATGCTGGCCGGGCCATAGGGAATGGCGCCATGGCCGACGCAGCGGCCCAGCATGCCGTTGCGCGGCTGATAGCAGATCACATTGTGCAGATGTCCCCAGTACCAGTAGTCCGGCGCCCGCCCCAAGGCCGCGGTCACTTCGTCGTACAGCGGGGTGGTCGCCGAACCGTCTATCGAATAACCCTGGTGGTGCGACAGCAGCAATATCTTGCCCTGCCAGCCGGCGGCCATGTTTTTCAGCCAAGCCGCCTGCGCGTCGCCCAAGGCGCCATCCATATACAGCTTGTACTTGTCCGACCAATAGGCGGTATCCAGGCCAAGAATCAGCCAATTGGCGTTGCGCAGGCTGAAATAGCTGGTGCCCTGCTGCAGCGGGAAGCGCAGTCCCAACTCCTGGAAATAGCCAAACGCGCCGCTGTACATCTCATGGTTGGAGTTCAGCGTGAATTGCCCGCGTCCGCCGGCCGGCCAGTTGGCAAAGTCGCGGCTCTCATCCGGGCTAGAGCCGGCGTAATAGACATCGCCCAGGTGGATGGTGTAATCGGCCGGCTGCTTGGCCATCGCCGCCGCCACCTTGCCGGCGATATAGTCGCCGCTGCCCCAGTCTCCGGCGATATTGAAGCTGACCTGATCAGGTAGGGTCAGCGCAGCCGGCTGGCTCGCCCACGGCGCGCGGTTCGCCAGGTGCTCGAACCAGGCCACCAGCGACTCGCCCCACAGCGGGTCCAGCAGCTCCCACTTGCGGCAGCCCAGCAGCGTGCCGTCATCCATCACGCGGGTGGGCAGCTCGGCCTCGGTAGTGGGCAGCGGCTTGCCGTCCAGCACGCCCTCGAGGATGGACAGGCCATGGGCAAACTCCCACGGGATGCCGGCCGAAGAGGTGGAGCCGCTATTGATCACCTCCCACACCTGATCATGCGCCTGCTGCAAGCGCGCCAGCATCTGCTGCTTCTGCTGCAGATTCTGTTCGGTCGCCGCCAGATCGCTCTCAATCCTGCTCTTCCAATCTGCAAACACATCCATCGCCCGCCTCCTTTTTTCATCGCCGATGATTTACAGCGTCTTCATGTACTCAATCAGCGCCCATTTATCGCTGTCGCTCAGATGAACGCCATATTCATGTCCGGTGTTGTGATTGCCCGGCAAACGCGTGTCGAACTGGAAGTAACCGCCGCCCTTGCTGTCCGGCCCGCCGCTGAGAAAACCCACATTGCGGGTGTCGAACACGCTGGAGCCGCGATAGAACATCTTGGGTCGCTTGTCCGATGGCTGCAGCAGGTCCCACAAGGTCGGCACCGAACCGTTGTGCAGATAGGGCGCGCGCAGCCAGATGCCATCGGTGGGCGTATTGCTGTAGCTCTGCGTCTTCCTATAGGCGCCAAAATCGAACGGCGGTTTCTTGAACTGATGAAATTTGTCCACCAAGCCGACGGTGAAGGAGTTGACGCGGTAGGGATCGGTGCCCAGCTCATCCAGCCCCACCGTCACCTGGCCGGTGTCGGCTTTGCCAAAATCATGGCACTGGGCGCAGTTCTGCACCCACAGCGTGCGCCCGCGCGCCACCCGCACTTGATCGAGGCCGCCGAACGGCCACTTGGGCGGTTCATGCGTCAGCAGCCAGTCGGTCACGCGCTGGAATTCGGCCGGCAGCACCGACTGCGGCGTCGCCCCCACGGCCATGGCCGCGGCATAGTTGCGCTCGTGGATATCGTTGTTATTGCCGTCCCAGTGCAGGTACATTGATTCGCGCGGCTTCTGGTTCCAGATTTGCGGCAAGTCCACCGTGCCTATGGTGGAGTCGTCCGGGAAGCCGAAGATCGCCATCTTGGTGGGGTTGAAGGTGTCGGTGCGTCCCGGCCCCTGCAGCGGCCGCAGCTTTTGCCAGGCGTACTGCTTCTCCTGCTTGAGAAAAGCCTGCTGGGTGGCCGGCACGATCAGGAAGCGGTAGAACAGCTTTTCGATGGGCCCCAGATCGTAATGCTGATTGATGGCGTCCATCACCTTGGACTTGAAGTCCGGATCGCCGGCGCAGTCGTAGAGGAACCACTGGAACGACTCCAGATCCAGCAGCGCCGCCGGCGCGGTGGGCACCGGCACCGGCACGTCATCCGCGCTCTTGCGGTACTGGCCGGTATGGCACAGGGCGCAATTGGGCTCCACCGACGGATAGCCGATCTGCCGCTTGGCCAGTCCGATGGGCAAATCATGTCCGCCTTCATAGATGAAGCCGAAAGTCTGCCAGCCCGTTCCCATTCTCGGCATGCGTTGCGCGCACACCTGGGGCAAAACCGCGAACACATACAACGGAATGCGGGCGTCCGGCCCCAGGCCGATGGCGGCATACTTGAAGTGCTCGACATCGGATTGCAGCGCGGGCTGCGGCACTTCGCGGAACAGATTGGTCCAGGTTTCATAGCCGACGAAGGCCAATACCAGCACGATGACAATCGCCGCCTTGCGCCTGGCGCCGCTGAAACCATGCGCCACGCAGCGCCACAGGGTGCACAGGCCCGAGCACAGCAAGGACCACGGCCGCTGCTCCGGCGGCATGCCGGCATACAGCAGGCCGCCCAGAATCAGGAACATCGCTCCGTCCGAATACAGCAAGGGCCGGAAGGCGTCCGGATAACTCGAAGTCTGGATCAGATAGACCCAGAACACCGCGGCGATCAGCCTGGACAGCACGCACAGCCAGGCATACACCGGGTAGCGCGTGGCGCAGATGCCGGCCGGCGCATAGAACAGGCTGATCCCCACCAGCAGCATGCCGGCGTTTTGCAGCCAAGGGTAAACCGCCTGGGTAGGCAGGCCGAAGCTGGCATTCAAATAGTCCGGCCAGAACAGCGCCGGCACCGCGAATACCATATTGATGACGATTCCGATCCAGATGAAACGCTGAAACCACCGGATCCAGGGGTTGGCGGAGCATGCGTTTTCCATGACTTGTCCTCGTGGCGGCAGAAAACCCGCGCCGCAAGGCGCGGGTACGGCAAGAGTCAAACCTGAGCGGTCTTGTCCAGATGGGCGACGATGGCCGGATAGACATCCGTGGCGGCGTCCTTGCCGAAGATGCAGTCGATATGGCCATACCCCGGCACCACCACGCGGCTGTAACGCTCCGGCCCATAGCGCTCCACCAATTTGTCGTAGGTGCGCTGGGTACTCTCCGGCAGGTAACACTCGTTGTCCGCGCCGCTGATGAACAGAATGGGCAGCTGCAGCCGCTCGAAATGCGGCATGTAGACATCGGCGCCGTCGAACGCCACCAGCCGGCCTTCGCGGCACATGCGCGCCAGATGCTCCATCGTGCGCATATTGGCGATGCCGAACAGCTCGTGCAGATTGTCATGCAGGGTTTCGTTCAGCGTGGCATGCCGGTACAGGGACGCGTACATGAAGGTGATGCGGTGGCACACCGGGTTGTCGCAATAGCCCTGCGCCTCCTCCAGCGCGTAGTCCTTCAGCGCGGCGTCGTACAGCTTCTCGAACCAGCTCGAATCAGAAGCGGTGTAGGCCGTCAGCGAATGCACGCCGAGCCTGTCCAGCACCGACGGCAGATGCAGCCCGGTTTTGACCTTGGTGGCCGGCGGCACCACGATGTCTGCGGCGATCTGCGAGCACACCACCGAACGCACGCCCTCCAGACCCGCCAACAGCGACATGAAAAAGGTGGTGGCGCCGTAGCAATGCACCACGCATTGCACATCGGGTGCGCCGGTCCGCTCCCGGATCTGCCGGATCGCCGCCGGGAAGTCGTAGCGGGCCACCTGGTCGCCGTCCCACTGTTGCTTGCTGGCGTCCAGCAGGATGCTGACGCGGAAGTCCAGCAGCCACACATCGTAGCCACGCTGGTACAGGTATTCCACAAGATTGGTGGGGATGGTGTCGGTGGAAAAGATATTGGAGCCCACGCCCAGGCCATGCACCAGCATGACCGGCCCCTTGCCGCCGCCCTGGTAGCGGGTCAGGCGCAGATGGACGCCGTCGTCGGTCGCAAAAAACACGACCTCAGGCGCGCCGACGTTCAACGGCCGCTTCTTGCGCGGCGGCGCGTCCGGGTTGAAATAGACATTGGGCGCCAGCACCCCGCCGTAGCTGTCCCACAGCACGCCGGCAAAGTATTCCCCGAAGCGCGCCAGCTGCTTGAGCCGCTCGGCTTCGCTCTCCACATTGAGCACCTTCATCGTGGTCATCTGCCGCGCGAAATCCGCCGGCTCGATATGCAGCACGCCGCTGCCCGCCACTTCTCCGCCCTCATCCCCGCCGCGATACACGGTGACGTACAAGGTGCTGGTATCGGACCACGCCTGCAGCGCGCTGTGATTGCTCGGCACGGACTTGAAGGCGCTGAAGAAGTATTCCGCGCCGTCCTCCGCCGTCAGCCGCATCTTGTAGTTCATGTGCCGCACGCCCACCTGATCGGGAAACGTCTCGAACAGATTGAATACGCCGTGGGTGACGGTCAACGGCCGCGGCGACAGCGCCGGCGCGTCCAGGGTGCCGACAATGGTCGCCGGGTGTTGCGGGTTAGATATCAGTTGATCCAGATCGTCCGAGCGCACGGTGACCGTGAAGCCCATGTTCGACCCCGCATCCTTGCCAGCCTGATACGCCGCCTGGTAGGCCGCCAGATCGGTGCCGGCCGGCTGGCGGCGGGCGGTGGAGAAGAAGCCCTTCATCGTCTCGGTGAATTCGATGCCGGGTTTGGCGGGCGGCTGGCGCCGGCGCGGCGCCGACGGCAAGGCATAGTCTATGGTCCAGCCGCGATCGGCCGCCAACAAGGCCATCGCCCGTTCGCTGACCGCGGAGATGGTGAGCAAGGGATTGACCGCCAATGAGGTGGGGATCACGGAACCATCGGTGACGTACAGCCCCGGATAGACCGCGTCGCCAGCTGCGCCGCTGAACACCTGGCCCTTGTGGTTGACCACGCCCTGGACCGCGTCCTCGCCCATCACGCAGCCGCCCAGCGGGTGCACGGTGATCAGGCTGTGGCGGAACAGGTCGGTCCAGATCGGGTTGCGCACATAGATGCCGCCCAGCGCGCGGGTCGACTCCAGCAGCCGCGCGTTGCCGATCTCGAAATTGGGCTGCTCGCCCACGCCAGGCCATTCCAGCTTCAACTGGTCATGATCGTCCAGCGCCATGGTGCCTGCGCCGTCGTCGTGGCTCATGATCAGATACGTCTGCAGCCGGTTCATCGCGCCGTGATAGGGCCCGCGCAAGGCGCTTTCCGCCTCTCGCGCAACGTATTTGAGCTTGGCCAGCGGCCCGCTCTCCGCCGCTTGCCCCAGCTCCGCCGAAGCCGCCGCCATCGCCGGCACCATGGCCCCGCCTATCGCGCCCGGAATGGAGCCCTCCTCTATCACCATGCGCTTGCGCCAGTCGGTCTCGTCACGCATGTCGATGATGGAGGTGATACAGGGCCCCACCGGACCGATGTCCTTGCCCGAATGGCTACCGAAGCCGATGCCGTTGATTTTGTCGTCGTTGTTGTAGCCGAAGCCCAGGATGTCGCCGTTGCCGCTCATGTGCTTGCCGAGCTCGCCGGACAGCGCGAGGCCTTGATCGCGCGAGCGCAGCAGGATCTCGGTGGAGCCCAGGGTTCCGGCGGACAGGATGACGATGTCGGCCTTGACGAACATCGTCGGCGCGTCGAATTGTTCCCGGCCGGTGCCCACGTACTGGTAATGCACGATCCAGCCGTCGCCGTCGCGCTGCAGATAGCGCACCGAGGCCTGGCAGAAGATTTCCGCGCCATGATTGCAGGCGTCGGGCAGATAGTTCATCAGCGTGGTGTTCTTGGCCTTGTTGTTGCAGCCGGAAACGCAGTCGCCACAGTAATTGCACGGCTGTTGCTCCACGCCGACGTGATTGAGATCGTCCGGAAACGGCTCGAAAGTGACGTTGATCGGCGGCCGATAGAAACTGTGCTTGTCCTTGAGCCGTTCCGAGGATTTCTGGTTGGCCTGCAGCTTGGGCAAGGGCGGAGCCGTGTCCGGATAGGGATTGGGCCGCAGCATCTCCTGAGCGCGGGCGAAGCCGTCTTTCAGCAGGGTGTCGGCGTGCTCCCGCACCGCGCGCGGCCAACGCGGATCCTCGAACACCTGCGGCTCCGGCTGCAGCGAGACATTGGCGTTGATCAGCGAGGTGCCGCCCAGGCCGCATCCCACCATGACGTTCTGCTGAGGATTGACGTGCAGATCATACAGACCGGTGCGCGAGCCGAGATGGCCGTCCGGGTGGTGCACCTGGAATTCCGGCGTGGCTTCGGCCAGCGTGGCCGGGTATTCGCCGGGAACGATCTCGCGCCCGCGCTCCAACAGACAGACGCTGCGGCCCGCCCGCGCTATGCGGGAAGCGGCAATGCCGCCGCCGTAGCCGGAACCGATCACCACGACTTCGTAATGCTCTTTGATCTCGCTGATGGGGGTGGAGATGCGCGCCATTCTCGTGCTCCTGTATCGGATAGAATTTCAGGCCACGAATACCATGCAGAAGGCGCGGCGCAGTCAGGCTGCGGGCGCGAGGCCGGCCAGGCCGGCGTTGTTATTGATTTGAGCGTTTGAACACGCGCTAAACGCTTTTCATCAGGTCTAGATCAAAAAAATAACGTTATCAATGATAAATGATTAGAGCTGATCATAAAGACATTCCGCTTCTGCAAATGACAAAGCCGGAAGCAAACGCTTCCGGCCAGATAATCCACAGGCGCGGCGTCTCGCGAATACGCTGAGTCAGCGGCGCAGGTACTCGACAAAGGCGTAAGCCAGACCGTTGGCGCCCACCGCCGGCTCGCGCGCGGTCTCGCGCCAGTCAGCGGCGGAAAACGCCGGGAAATGCGCGTCGCCGTCGAAAGCCTGGCCGATCTCGGTCAGGCACAGCTTGTCGGCGACGGCCAGCGCCTGGCGGTACAACTCGGCGCCGCCGATCAGGCAGGCCTCGTCCACCGCGCCGGCCAAGGTCAGCGCTTCCTCCAGGGAATGGGCCACTTCCGCGCCGTCCGCGCACCAGTCGGCCTGTCGCGTCACCACGATATTGCGGCGCCCCGGCAGCGGCCGGCCAATCGAGTCCCAGGTCTTGCGGCCCATGATCACCGGCTTGCCCAAGGTCACCGCCTTGAAATGCTTCAGGTCTTCCGGCAGATGCCAGGGCAGCGCGTTGTTGATGCCTATGGTGCGGTTGGCGGCCATCGCGGCCACCAGCGTCAGCATCGGTTTGCTCGCCTCGCTCATACCGCCACCGGTGCCTTGATGTGCGGATGCGGATCATAGCCTTCCAGCGCGAAGTCCTCGAACGTGAAGGCGAACAGGTCTTTGACTGCCGGATTCAGCTTCATGGTCGGCAACGGGCGCGGTTCGCGCGTCAATTGCAGCCTGGCCTGCTCCAGATGGTTGCTGTACAGGTGGGCGTCGCCCAGGGTGTGGACAAAATCGCCGGGCTGCAAGCCGCAGACCTGCGCCACCATCATGGTCAGCAAGGCATAGCTGGCGATGTTGAACGGCACGCCGAGGAAAATATCGGCCGAGCGCTGATACAGCTGGCAGGACAGCTTGCCGTCGGCGACGTAAAACTGAAACAGGCTGTGGCACGGCGGCAGCGCCATCTGGTCCACCAGCGCCGGATTCCACGCCGATACGATCAGCCGGCGCGAGTCCGGATTCTTCTTGATCATGTCCAGCAGCTGGCTGATCTGGTCTATGCTGCGGCCATCCGGCGCCGGCCAGCTGCGCCATTGATAGCCGTACACCGGGCCGAGGTCGCCGTTCTCGTCAGCCCACTCGTCCCAGATCGATACGCCGTTTTCCTTCAGATAGCGGATATTGGTGTCGCCGGACAGGAACCACAGCAGCTCATGGATGATCGATTTCAGATGCAGCTTCTTGGTGGTGACCAGCGGAAAGCCGTCCTGCAGATTGAAACGCATCTGGTAGCCGAACACCGA
>NZ_JAELTR010000058.1:0-24196 GCF_016428945.1 Chromobacterium sp. ASV23 | reverse complement strand
GGTGAAACCAGCGCCGGCGGCCTGTCCCGGCTGCCAGATGCGCTGTCCCGCCACAAACCCGACGTGCTGGTGCTGGAGCTGGGCGCCAACGACGGCCTGCGCGGCCTGCCGATGGCCGAGATGCGACGCAACCTGCAGCGGATGATAGACCTGGCGCGCGCGCGCAAGATCCAGGTGCTATTGGTGGGCATGGCGCTGCCACCCAACTATGGCCCCCGTTACGGCACCGAGTTCCGCGCGGTGTATCACGATCTGGCCAAAAGCAACCGCCTGGCCTACGTACCGCTGCTGGTCGCCGGTTTCGCCGGCGATTTGTCCGCCTTCCAACCCGATGGCTTGCATCCGCGCGCCGAGATGCAGGCCACCATGATGCGCACGGTGAAGGCAAAACTGCCAGTGAAATAATTCTGCAAACCGGTTGACTGGATATTGTTTTAAATGAAATATAATTCTTTAGCATAATTAAATCGCCCTCCGCGTCCCGCCCCGCCGGACGCGCGGCCCCATTCGCCATGCCCACCACCTTAAGCCGCATGTTGCGCCCCTACCGCGGCCTGCCCGCCAGCGTCTACGTCCAAATCGTCTGCAGCTTCGTCAACAACGTCGGCGGCATGTCCAAGCTGTTTCTGCCGCTGTACCTGCGCGAAAACTACCAGTTGCCGTACAGCCAGATCGGCCTCTTGATGGCCTTCTACGGCATGGGCATGCTGGCCGGCTCATTCAAGGGCGGCAGCCTGACCGACCGCTTTGATAGCCGCAAGCTGGCCGTCATGGCGCTGACCCTATCCGGCCTGTGCATGCTGCTGCTGGCGCTGCAGCTGCCGGTATGGCTGTTCATGCCCTTGCTGGTCCTGTCCGGCATGGCCGATGGGGGTTTCAAGCCGATCAACCAACGCCTGGCCCTGGAGCCTTGCGCGCCGCAGCAGCGACCGGTGGCGCAAGGCATGCTGCGCGTGGCCTACAACCTGGGCGTGGCCATCGCCGGCATCGTCGCCGGCTTCATCGCCGCCTGGGGTTACCAATGGATCTACGTCGCCAATGCGGCCTGCACGCTGCTGGGTGCGCTCTGGATGGCGTGGTCTTACCGGCGGCTCGGCGAGCAGGCGCGTCCGCGCGCGGCGCAGCGAGCCGAAGAGGATGCCGATCTTCCCGGCCCCTGGAACGACAGGATGTTTCTGCGCGTCATCGCCTCGCTGATTCTGGTTACGCTGGTCTTCGATCAGATGTATGTGACGTTGGGTCTGTTCCTGCGTGAGCACTACCAGCTTGGCCCGCAATGGATAGGCTATCTGTTCACCATCAACGGCCTGATGGTGGTGGGGCTGCAAATTCCGATCAGCCGCCGCATCCTGCGCTGGGGCGTGGCGCGCTGCATCCAGCTGGGCGCGCTGCTGACCGGCTTCGCCTTCCTGTGGCTGAACGCGGGGCAAGGCCCCATCTGGGCCATCCTGATGACGATCACCCTGACCCTGGGCGAATTGCTGCTCTCGCCCACCTATTCCCAGCTGGTGATGCACCGTTCGGAAGGCCGGCTGCGCGGCAGCTATCTGGGCCTTTACAACGCGGCCTGGAGCGGGCGCTCGCTGATCGCGCCGGCGCTGGGCACCTTTCTATACGGCCACGTCGGCGGCCCTGCGCTGTGGTGGCTGTGCGCGCTGGCCGTTTGTTGCAGCGCGGCCCTCCAGCACGCGCCGCTGCGGCGCATGCTGCGGCCGTCGGAATGCGGAGCAAGCGGACAGCAGGCCTTCAAAAGCGGCTGAGCCGGGCGGAAGCAGGCTTAGAATGACAAACCCCGCCGGCTTGCGCGGGCGGGGTTCTGGACAGATCCGGCGTCAAACGCGGATTACAGGTCCTTGGCGTTCTCGGCCAGGTAGGAAGCCACGCCTTCGGCGGACGGCTTCATGCCCTTCTTGCCCTTGTTCCAGCCAGCCGGGCACACTTCGCCGTGCTCTTCGGTGAATTGCAGCGCGTCAACCATGCGCAGCATTTCATCGACGTTGCGGCCCAGCGGCAGGTTGTTGACAACCTGGTGCTGCACCACGCCGGAGCGGTCGATCAGGAAGGAGCCGCGGAAGGCCACGCCGCCATCGGCTTCAACATCGTAAGCCTTGCACAGGTCGTGCTGGATGTCGGCCACCAGGGTGTAGCCAACTTGGCCGATGCCGCCCTTGTCGACCGGGGTGTTGCGCCATGCGGCGTGGGTGAATTGGCTGTCGATGGACACGCCGATCACTTCCACATTGCGCTTCTTGAACTCTTCCAGACGGTGGTCGAAAGCGATCAGCTCGGACGGGCACACGAAGGTGAAGTCCAGCGGGTAGAAGAACACCACGGCGTACTTGCCGGCGGTAGCTTGCTTGAAGGAGTAGTTGTCAACGATCTCGCCATTGCCCAGCACGGCGGAAAAAGTCTTTTCACCTGCGAAGAACGGGGCTTGCTTGCCAACGAGTACGGCCATGTGGATCTCCTTAAAGGTCTTGGTATGACAGCGCATCCCGGAATCGGGCATCCTGAACGCGCGGCGGATTGCGAAGCTTTATAAAGCACCGCGCCCAGGCCCGGCAAATTGTAAATCGATATCGTGACGATAAAGTTTTGCAATGGGCGCAGGGCCAGCCAACTGTTGTCAGATGGGGCCTTTGCGCCGAAGTTTCAAGCTCGGCCCGTTTTTAGTTCTTCTCGCGCAGGTGATGGCTGTGGCTGGCGTCCAGGTTCAGGCCATACACCTCTTTCAGCTGGCGGATCTTGGCCAGCGACTCCTCGCCGAACGGCGTTTTGCCATCGAAGGCATGCAGCACGATGCCTTCCAGCAGGTCGCCCAGCGAAATGTCATGGTACTCCGCCATGCCCTTCAGCACCTTCAGGATGCGCTTCTCGATCTTGACCCCGGTTTGGGTCCGTTCCACCAGGATGTCTTTCACTTCGCTCTGTTGCGCCATTGCCCTCTCCAATCTTATCCATGTACATAAACACAAATTTATTTTACACATGTACATGGGTAATTTAAAGAAAAAAAAACGGACAGCATGCTGTCCGTTCTCGATAAGGCATTTACCGCCGGCCTGGCGTAGGGCAGAAGCCGGCTCAGCCGGCGTTCCGCCATCTCATCGCAGGCCCCCACCCGGTCAATCAGGCAGTCGGCTCGGCCTTCTGGCGCAGGCGCAGGTTCAGCTCGCGCAGCTGCTTGTCGTCCACCGCGTTCGGCGCGTTGGTCAGCAGGCACTGGGCGCGCTGGGTCTTGGGGAAGGCGATCACGTCGCGGATCGATTCCGCGCCGCACATCAGCGTCACCAGACGATCCAGGCCGAAAGCCAGGCCGCCGTGCGGCGGCGCGCCGAACTTCAGGTTGTCCAGCAGGAAGCCGAACTTGTTCTGCTGCTCTTCCGGGCTGATCTTCAGCGCGCCGAAGACCTTCTCCTGGATGTCAGCGCGGTGGATACGGATGGAGCCGCCGCCGATTTCCCAGCCGTTCAGCACCATGTCGTAGGCGCGGGCCAAGCACTTGCCCGGATCGGTGGCCATCAAGTCCTCGTGGCCCGGCTTCGGGCTGGTGAACGGATGGTGGCAGGCGGTCCAGCGGTCTTCTTCCTCATCGTGCTCGAACATCGGGAAGTCCACCACCCACAACGGGCGCCATTCCTTGACGAAGTAGCCGTTTTCCAAGCCGTGCTCGTGGCCGATCTTGATGCGCAGCGCGCCGATCGCCTCGTTCACCACCTTGGCCTTGTCAGCACCGAAGAAGATGATGTCGCCGTTTTGCGCGCCGGTGCGCTCGATGATTTCCTTCAGGCCATTGGCCGACAGGAATTTCACGATCGGGGACTGCAGGCCTTCTTCGTTCAGCTTGGTGACGTCGTTGACCTTGATGTAGGCCAGGCCCTTGGCGCCGTAGATGGCGACGAACTGGGTGTAGTCGTCGATTTCCTTGCGGCTGAAGGACGCGCCGTTCGGCACGCGCAGGGCCACCACGCGGCCGTTCGCCATGTCGGCGGCGCCGCGGAACACCTTGAACTCTTCCGACTTCATCACGTCGGTCAGTTCGGTGAATTTCAAGCTGACGCGCATGTCCGGCTTGTCGGAGCCGTAGTAGAACATCGCGTCGGCGTAGGTCATGCGCGGGAATTGCGGCAGCGTCACGCCCAGCACGTCCTGGAAGATTTCCTTGGTCATGCCTTCGGTGATGTCCATGATCTCGTCTTCGTTCAGGAACGAGGTTTCGATATCGATCTGGGTGAATTCAGGCTGACGATCGGCGCGCAGGTCTTCGTCGCGGAAACACTTGGTGATCTGGTAGTAGCGGTCGAAGCCGGCCACCATCAACAGCTGCTTGAACAGCTGCGGCGATTGCGGCAGCGCGAAGAACTCGCCCGGATGCACGCGGGACGGCACCAGGTAGTCGCGCGCGCCTTCCGGCGTGGAGCGGGTCAGCATCGGGGTTTCGATGTCGATGAAGCCCTGCTTGTCCAGGTGGTTGCGCACGCCCATCGCCACCTTGTAGCGCAGGCGCAGGTTCTTCTGCATCGCCGGGCGGCGCAGGTCGATCACGCGGTTGGTCAGGCGGACGTTTTCCGACAGGTTCTCGTCGTCGATCTGGAACGGCGGCGTGGCCGCGGCGTTCAGGATTTCGATTTCCTTGGCCAGGATTTCGATCTCGCCGGAGATCATCTTGCTGTTGGCGGTGCCGGCCGGACGCTCGCGCACGATGCCGGTGATGGACAGCACATACTCGCCGCGGCTGCTGTCAGCCAGCTTGAACGCTTCCGGGGTGTCCGGATCGATCACCACCTGCACCAGGCCCTCGCGGTCGCGCAGGTCGATGAAGATCACGCCGCCGTGGTCGCGGCGACGATGCGCCCAGCCTTTGACGGTCACGGTTTGACCGAGGTATTTCTTGTCGATAAGTCCGCAGTAATCGGTACGCATTGGGTAAACCTTTTTATTGAATCCTTGAAGCTCCCCTGGGGGAGACGGCGTGATTAGGGGCTAGACAGGGTGACGGCCTAGCCCTGCCGATTATGTTCGTCGTTGAGGCGCGGACGCTGAGCCTGCGGCGGCGGGTTCGGCACCACCACGCCCATCGAGATGACGTACTTGAGCGCCTCGTCGACGCTCATGTTCAGGTCGCGGGTGTCGCTGCGCGGCACCACGATGAAGTAGCCGGAAGTCGGGTTAGGCGTGGTCGGCACATAGACGCTGACCAGCTCCTCGCCGTCTTCGGCGCACTGCAGGATTTCCTGGGCCGGCGTGCCGGTCTGGAAGGCCACGCTCCAGGCATTCTGGTGCGGCCAGCGCACCAGCAGCGCGTTCTTGAAAGCGTTGCCGGAATCAGACAGCAGCGTGTCGCTGACCTGCTTGACGCTGTTGTAGATCGAGCTGACCACCGGCGTGCGCGACAGCAAGCCATGCCAGAAACCCACCAGGCGGCGGCCCAGCACATTGGCGGCCAGCATGCCAGTGCCCATCACCACCAGCACGGCGAACACCACGCCCAGGCCGGGTATGTGCATGCCGAACACCGCCTCCGGCCGCCACTCTTGCGGCAGCAGCGTCAGCGTCTGGTCCAGCGATCCGATGATCAGGTTCAGCACCCAAAGGGTGATCGCCAGCGGCAGCCAGATCAGCAGGCCGGCGATCAGGTAACCCTTCAGGGTCATCTTGATTTGAGGAGAGACCGACATCAGTCGCAACCGCAGCCGGCGCCGCAGCTATGGCCGCCGGTGCTGGGCGTGCTGCTGGAAGCGCTGGACGAGCCGCCCTTGAAGTCGGTGGCATACCAGCCGGAACCCTTCAGCTGGAAGCCGGCTGCGGACAGCTGCTTGTGATAGTCCGCGCTGCCGCACTCCGGACAGGCCGCTACCGGCGCATCGCTCAGTTTCTGCAGATGTTCCTTGGCGACGCCGCAGGCGCCGCAACGATATTCATAGATCGGCATAGCTTTACTTTCCCGCCAATTGACCACAATGGCATAATACGCATTATTGCTGCACCGCACCACATCCGGAACTAAACTCCAGACAGGGGTGACACAGGTACAGATGCGGTCCGCCGCCCGAAACTTCAAGCGCGCCGCAAACCGATGATTATATCCAACTGAAACGGCAATACAAAAAACACTTTCACATCATCCTGCTGCTGCAACGCTCTCCCGGAGGTCTACATGGTTTACCAAGAAGGTCAGATGGACAGCATCCGCAACATTCTCGCCGGCAAGAAAGGCCTGATCGTCGGCATCGCCAACGAAAACAGCATCGCCTACGGCTGCGCCAATGTGCTACACCAGCTCGGCGCCCAATGCGCCGTCACCTACCTGAACGACAAGGCCGAGAAGTACGTTCGGCCGCTGGCTGAAGGCTTGCAATCGCCGCTGATCCTGCCGCTGGATGTCGAGCAGCCGGGCCAGTTGCAGAAAGTGTTTGCCGAAATCGAGCGCACATGGGGCTCGCTGGATTTCATCATCCATTCCATCGCTTACTGCCCGGCCGAAGACCTGCACGGCCGCGTCACCGACTGCTCGCTGGAGGGTTTCCAGCAGGCGATGCGCGTGTCCTGCTATTCCTTCATCGAAATGGCCCGGCTGGCCGAACCCCTGATGAAGAACGGCGGCAGCCTGATCACCATGAGTTACTACGGCGCCGACAAGGTGGTGGAGCACTACAACATCATGGGACCGGTCAAATCCGCGCTGGAGAGCGTCAGCCGCTACCTGGCCAACGAGCTCGGCCCCAAGCGCATCCGCGTGCACGCGGTGTCGCCCGGCCCGCTGAAAACGCGCGCCGCCTCCGGCATCGCCCATTTCGACCAACTGATCGAGGACGCCATTTCCCGCGCGCCGCAAAACCGGCTGGTGGAAATCGAAGAAGTCGGCATGACTTGCGCCTTCCTGATCTCCAACGCCGCCAGCGGCCTCACCGGCCAGACCATCTACGTCGACGGCGGACAACACATCAAGGCTTGAGGAGAGCGGCATGATTCACGATACCCACGCATTTGACGACATCGTACAACAGGCGCGCGCCTTCGGCCCGCTGCCGATGGCCGTGGCCCATCCCTGCAGCCGCGAGGCGCTGCTGGGCGCGGTGGAAGCCGCCGACAACCAGATCGCCACCCCCATCCTGGTGGCGCCGCTGGCCAAGCTGAAGAAGCTGGCAGACGAGCTGGAAGTGGACCTCCGGCGCTTTGAATGCATAGACGTCGAACACAGCCACGCCGCCGCCGAGCGCGCGGTGCAGCTGACACGCGAAGGCTACGCCGACATTTTGATGAAGGGCAGCCTGCACACCGATGAATTCATGAGCGCCGCGCTGGCGCGCAACACCGGCATCCGCACCGACCGCCGCATCAGCCATGTCTGGGTCATGAAGGTGGAAAGCTATCCGCGCTACCTGTTCATCACCGACGCGGCCGTCAACATCGAGCCGGACCTGATGACCAAGCGCGACATCTGCCAGAACGCCATCGACCTGACCCACGCCCTGGGCATCGCCCTCCCCAAGGTGGCCATCCTGGCCGCGGTGGAAACCATCAACCCGGACATGCAAGCCACGCTGGACGCCGCCGCGCTGTGCAAGATGGCCGATCGCGGCCAGATCACCGGCGCCATCCTCGACGGCCCGCTGGCCTTCGACAACGCCATCTCCAAGGAAGCGGCGGACAGCAAGGGCATCGTGTCTCCCGTGGCCGGCGACCCGGACATCCTGCTGGTGCCCAATCTGGAAGCCGGTAATATGCTGGGCAAGCAGCTGACCTATCTGGCGCAGGCCGCCTCCGCCGGCATCGTGATGGGCGCGCGCGTGCCCATGGTGCTGACCAGCCGCGCCGACGACGCCAGCGGCCGCCTGGCCTCCAGCGCCATCGCCAGCCTGCTGGCCCACAACCGCCGACAGGGAGGACGCTCATGAACCGATGCCTGCTGGCCATCAACGCCGGTTCGGCCACGCTGAAGTTCCGCGCCTTTTCTTCCGATGGGCAGACCCTGCTGGCGCGCGGCATGGTGGATCGTTTCGGCAGCAAGGAAGCCCGGCTCGCGCTGGCCGACGCCAATGGCCAGCCGCTGGCCGAACGCGGCTTGGCCGACGACGGGCACGTCTCCGCGCTGGCCGCGGTGCTGAACAGCCTGGCCGACCAAGGCCTGGAAGCGCGCGCGGTGGCCCATCGCGTGGTGCACGGCGGCAGCCGTTTCCGCCAGCCGGTTCGCGTCGATACAGAAGTACGAGCGGCGCTGGACGACTACATCGCGCTGGCGCCGCTGCACCAGCCGGTGAGCCTGGAAGTGATAGACGCATTCAGCCAGCTGGATGCGCGCTTGCCGCAAATCGCCTGCTTTGACACCGCCTTCCACATCACCCAGCCGGTAGTGGCCACCCGCTTCGGCATCGCCCGCCACTGGCATGAGGAAGGGGTGCGCCGTTACGGCTTCCACGGCCTGTCCTATGCCGCCATTGCCAGGAGATTGCCGGAGTTGGGCCTGGCCCATGCCAAGGTGGTAGTCTGTCACCTGGGCAGCGGCGCCAGCGCCTGCGCCATCGAATCGGGCAAAAGCATCGCCTCCAGCATGGGTTTTTCGGCAGTGGACGGTTTGATGATGGGCAGCCGCCCCGGCTATATCGATCCGGAAGTGATTCTGTACTGGCAGGAACATGAGGGCATGGGCGTGCAGGACGTGCGCCGCGAGCTGTACAAGAACTCCGGGCTATTGGGCGTGTCCGGCATTTCGGCCGATATGCGCGAGCTGCTGGCCAGCGAGCTGCCGGCGGCGCGCGAGGCGGTGGAGTTGTTCTGCTACCGCGCCGCGCGCGAGGCGGCCAGCCTGGCCTGCGCGCTCAAGGGACTGGACGCGCTGATCTTCACCGCCGGCATAGGCGAGCACTCGGCCGAAGTGCGCGCCCGCGTCCTGCAGCAGCTGTCTTGGCTGGGCTTCGAGCTGGACCACGCCGCCAACCTGGCGCACGCGCGCCGACTCACCACCGCCGGCAGCCGCCTGCCGGCCTATGTGCTGCCCACCGACGAAGAAGGCGAAATGGCCCGCCAGGCCGCTCCGCTGCTGTAAATCCCGCGCGTCCCCTCTCGGCATGCCGCTAGCCGGCATGCCGCCTTTTGCCCAATGATGCTTTGCGCCGGCCCGAAGCAAACAGCCAGGCTAGGGTCTGTTAACGTTTGCTGAGCGGTCGCGCCGGAGCGCATTTCACGGCGAATCGAGGCGTTTCGCGCGCCGCATAGTCATTCTCTGCCAGTGCGGAACAACGAAGAGTCGGCGCGAAAGGCGCCCGGCCCTGCGAGTTTGGCCGCTTTGGGCCGCCCATGACTGGCGGCGATGCCGTCAGCGGCTCAGTTCGGCGCGGTACTTGTCTTCCTCATCCTCGAATACCTCGTCGCCGCCCAGCAAGAACGCTTGCTTGAGCAGCTCGCGCGCGACGTCGGGGCGGCCCAGTTCCAGCTCGCACTGGCCCAGGCGCAACAGGATGAAGGGATTTTCCGCGCCCTGCGGGCACTGCCGGGCCTGCTCCAGCGCTTGCCGGCCATTTTGCCATTCGCCCATCTGGAAATAGGTGTCGCCGATGGCAGTCAGCAGCCAGGTCGCCGCCTCCCACCGCTCCACTTGCGGCGGCAGCAGCTCAAAAGCCTGCAGATAACGGTCTAGCGCGGCATCGAATGTGCCCTGGTCGAACAACGCGTCGCCTTCGTCAAGCAGGGCCTGGATGGGTTCGTGCAGTATGGAAGGCAAGGCGGTCATCTCGAGTATCCCGAATCAACAATGAAAAAAGGCCGGTCCATGGCGGCGGCCTTGGCTGCCACCATCATATCGCAGCCCGGCCAGGCGCGCGATTTTAGCGGCGCCAGAAACACAAAAGGCCCCGCGTTGCGGAGCCTTTGCGTATTCTTTATCAGCCTGGGCTGAAGATCAGGCCATAGCCTTGATCTGAGCGGACAGACGGCTCTTGTGACGAGCAGCCTTGTTCTTGTGGAACACGCCCTTGTCAGCAATGCGGTCGATCACTTTTTCGGAAGCGTGGAATACTACCTTAGCGGCAGCCTTGTCACCGGCTTCGATTGCCTTGAGCACTTTCTTAACTGCGGTACGGAACGCAGTACGCAGGCTGGCGTTGTGCGCGCGCTGCTTAAGGGCTGTGCGTGCACGCTTGCGAGCTTGTGCGCTGTTAGCCATGAATCTTTCTCCTGATAGCGGAATCTGAAACCCGCGATTCTAAGCCCTAAACACAGGTTTTGCAACAAGAATCCGGCCGGCGTAAACTAGCGGGCTTGCTCAATCCGCCTCTCGTTGTACGACAGAACAAAATGAACCTGCTCAAGGCCCTGGCTGCAGTCAGCAGCATGACCATGGTGTCGCGTGTGCTCGGCCTGGTGCGCGACACGCTCGTCGCGCGCATCTTCGGCGCCGGCATGTCCGCCGACGCCTTCAACGCCGCTTTCAAGATTCCCAATATGCTGCGGCGCCTATTCGCGGAGGGCGCTTTTTCGCAGGCTTTCGTGCCTATTCTGGGCGAATACAAGCAAAACAAGACGCATGAGGAAACGCGCGAGTTCGTCGCCAAAGTCACCGGCGTGCTGGGCTCGGTGCTGTTGCTGGTCACCGCCATCGGCATGCTGGCGGCGCCGGCCATCATGTGGATCTCGGCGCCGGGCTTCTACCGCGAGCCGGCCAAGGCCGCCTTGTTCGCCGACATCCTGCGCGTCTCTTTCCCGTATATTTTCTTCATCTCGCTGTCGTCTATGACCGGCAGCGTGCTCAATAGCTGGGGAAAATTTTCCATCCCGGCCTTCACACCCACCTTCCTGAACCTCAGCTTCATCGTGTTCGCGCTGGCCTTCACCCACTACTTCCACCCGCCCATCATGGCGCTGGCCTGGGCGGTGTTCGTCGGCGGCCTGATCCAACTGGTGTGGCAGCTGCCCTTTCTGAAGCAGATCGGCATGCTGGCCAGGCCGATCTTCGATTTCCGCGACCCGGCGGTGTGGCGGGTGATCCGGCAGATGGGCCCGGCCATCTTCGGCGTGTCGGTGGCGCAGATTTCCTTGCTGATCAACTCCACCTTCGCCTCCTTCCTGCCCACCGGCAGCGTATCGTGGATGTATTACGCCGACCGGCTGATGGAGTTTCCGTCCGGCGTGCTGGGCGTGGCGCTGGGCACCATCCTGCTGCCCTCGCTGTCCAAACACGCCGCCAGCAAATCCGACGCCGAATTCAGCGTGCTGCTGGACTGGGGCATCCGCCTGTCGCTGCTGCTGGCAGTGCCGGCCACGGTAGGTCTGGGCCTGCTGTCCGGCCCGCTGCTCTACACCATGTTCATGTACGGCAAATTCACCGCGCACGATGCCTGGATGTCGCAGCAGGCGGTGATCGCCTACTCCTTCGGCCTGCTGGGCCTGATTCTGGTCAAGGTGCTGGCGCCGGGCTTCTACGCGCGCCAGGACATCAAGACGCCGGTGCGCATCGCGGTGAAGACGCTGATCGCCACCCAGATCATGAATTTGGCCTTCGTCTTTCCGCTGAAGCACGCCGGCCTCGCGCTGTCCATCGGCCTGGCCTCCTGCATCAACGCCGGCCTGTTGATGTACACCTTGCGCCAGCGCGGCATCTACCGGCCGGAACCGGGCTGGCGCAGCTTCCTGCTCAAGCTGGCCGCCGCCATCCTGGCGATGGCGGCGGCGCTGCTGGCCTGCCAGTGGTGGCTGCCGATAGATTGGCACGGCCACGCCTGGCTGCGGGCGCTGTGGCTGCTGCTGCTGGTCGGCGTCGGCGCGATGGTTTATTTCGCCACGCTGTTCGCGCTGGGCTTCCGCCCGCGCCATTTCATGCGGCGCGAGATGTAACATGCTTTTGCCACGAACAGCGTCCCTCATATTGGAAGCGGCCACGTTGCGGACAAGACGTCAGCGCCATGTCCTTTTCATGCCCGTTCGTGGGTTGCGTGGCGAAAACCGTTTTTAGAAGGCGTATACGATGCAAAACCTCACCCCCGAACACTCGCCGCTGGGCAAGACCGTCAGCTACCAGGACCAGTACGATCCTTCCCTGCTGTTTCCGATCGCGCGCCAGACCAAGCGCGAGGAGATAGGCGTGGAGGAAGCCGCGCTGCCGTTTGCCGGCATCGATATCTGGACCGGCTTCGAATTGTCCTGGCTGAATCCGCGCGGCAAGCCGCAGGTCGGCATCGCCACTTTCCGCATCCCGGCCGCCAGCCCGCGGCTGATCGAGTCCAAATCGTTCAAGCTGTATCTGAACAGCTACAACCAGACACGCATGGACAGCGTGGACGCGCTCGCCACCCAACTGGCGCGCGACCTGTCCGAAGCCGCCGGCGCCGAGGTGGACGTCAGCATCGCGCTGCCGCCGGCCTTTGCCGCCGAGCAAGTGCGCGAACTGGCCGGCGAGTGCCTCGACGATCTGGACATCGCGGTGGACAACTACGCGCCCTGCCCCGAGGTCTTGAAGGCCGACGCGACGGAGATCGTCAGCGAAACCCTGTGCAGCAATCTGTTGAAGTCCAACTGCCTGGTCACCGGCCAGCCGGACTGGGGCAGCGTGTCCATCCGCTACACCGGGCCCAAGATAGACCGCGAGGCGCTGCTGCGGTATTTGATCGGCTTCCGCCAGCACAACGAGTTCCATGAGCAATGCGTGGAGCGCATCTTCGTCGACGTGCTGCGCGCCTGCGCGCCGACGCAGCTGACCGTCTATGCCCGCTATACCCGCCGCGGCGGCCTGGACATCAATCCCTGGCGCAGCAATTTCGAAGCCGCGCCGCAGGACAACGTCCGCACCGCACGCCAATAAGGGCCGCTCACAAAACCTCGTTAGAGAACCTGAGCCAAGGCGCGCCGACGCAGACAGTACAAATCGTACGACAAGGAGGCGCAACGCAGGATCAGGGGTTTGGTTAGCGGGTCTAAACGCAAGCGGGGCCCTGCTATCCCGCTTGCTTTATTTCCTCATCATTGATATCCATGCCAATCCAAACCTTGGACATAAAAGGATAGCGATGAAAACCACCCCGCACCTGTTCGCCCAACGCCTGAGCAAGGCGCTGCTCGCGCTGTCCATCGGCCTGTTCGGGCTGATGGTGGCCAGCGGCAACCTGCTCGACTACGACTCCAATTGGCAGTTTGTCCGCCACGTGCTGAGCATGGACACCATGCAGCCGTGGTTCCACGGCGACGCGCTGCGCGGCCGCGCCATCCACAGCGAAGCCATTCAACGCCTAGCCTACGCCGCCATCATCGCCGGCGAACTGGCCGTCGGCCTGCTGTGCGCCGCCGGCGGCGCCATGCTGCTGCTTGCGCTGCGTCCCACGGGCCGCATCTGGCTGCCGCGCGGCAAAGCCTGCTTCACGCTGGGCGCTACGCTGGCCATCCTGGTCTGGCACACCGGCTTCGCGGTCATAGGCGGCGAATACTTCGCGATGTGGGCCAACCAGTTCAACGGCCAGTTCAGCGCCTACGCCTTCACCGGCATTGCGCTGTTGGCGCTGATCTATGTGAATCAGCCGGAATCGTCGGCCGATGAATAGAAAAAGCCGCATCCTTCACAGATGCGGCTTTGACGATTGCGCTCTTCATCAGAACGGCGGCGGCGCCTCGAACTCCATTTCCTCAAACGTCACCGGGTGGCGCAATACCAGCCGTGATGCGTGCAGCAGCAGCCGGTCGGCCTTGGCCAGCGCCTCCGGCGGGGCGTAGATGTCGTCGCCGAGAATCGGATGGCCGGATTCCAGATGCAGCATGTGCATGCGCAGCTGGTGAGCGCGGCCGGTCAGCGGATCCAGCTCCATGCGGCTGACGTTGCGCGAGGTGTCACGCAGGATCACCCGGTAGCGGGTGATGGCTTCCTTGCCCTCGTTGAAGTCCACCTTCTGCCGCGGCCGGTTCGGCCAATCTATGATCAAGGGCAGGTCTATGATGCCGCTATTGCTTTCCACAATGCCGTCCACCACCGCGATATAGCGCTTCTTGACCTTGCGATCCATGAAGGCGATGGACAGCGCGCGCTGCATTTCCGGGCCGCGGCCCATCACTACCAGGCCGGAAGTGTCCATATCCAGCCGGTGCACCGTTAGCGCGTCGGGGTAGGCTTTCTGCGCGCGGCTGATCAGGCAGTCAGCCTTGTCTTCGCCGCGCCCGGGCACCGACAGCAGCCCGCTGGGCTTGTCCAGCACCAGCATGCAGTCGTCGACGTAGACAACGTTGAGGCCGGTATCCGGCGGCGGATTGTAGTGTTCCAGATTATGTCTTTGCATCGTAAAGCGGCTTTAAAAATCGATTGGCGGCGATTATCGGCGTTAAATCCTTGCCCGACAAGCTGTTACCGTCGATTGCGCGCGACGCTGTCACTTGAAATCGCCCGGGTTCGCCATCAATCTGTCATGACAACAACAGACAAGGACGTATCATGCCGGAACAGTTCTACCAAGACCCGTACCAAACCCGCCTCGCCACCCGCGTGCTGCGCCACGACGACGCCGGCCTGGTGCTGGAGGATACCCTGTGCTACCCGCTGGGCGGCGGCCAGCCGGGCGACAGCGCCACGCTGACGCTGGCGGACGGCGCGACGCTGCGCATCGCCGACACCCGGCGCGACCGCGAAACCCGCGCCATCCTGCATCAGACCGAAGGCGACGTCCGCCTCATCCCCGGAACCGAAGTCACGCTGGACCTGGATTGGGACCGCCGCTACCGCCATATGCGCATCCACACTTGCATGCACCTGCTGGGCGTGGTGATCAAGGCCGGCGTCACCGGCGGCAACATGACGGCCGAGTCTGGCCGGCTGGACTTCTCGCTGCCCGAGGGCATGGAGCTGGACAAGGAACAGATCGAGGCCGAAGTGAACCGGCTGGTGGCAGCCGATCTGCCGGTTACGGTGAGGATGACCAGCGGCGAAGCGCTGCAGGCGCAACCGGAGCTGATCCGCACCATGTCGGTGACGCCGCCCTTGCATCTGCCGGAAATCCGCCTGATCGAGATCGAGGGCGTGGACTTGCAGCCCTGTGGCGGCACTCACCTGGCGCGCACCGGCGAAGTGGGCCGTGTCAGGGTGAAGAAGATCGAGAACAAGGGCGCGCGCAACAAACGCGTGGTGCTGGAGCTGGTGGATTAAACAAAAACGGGGACCGCATGGTCCCCGTTGATTTACTGGTACGTTGGCTTAGCGCGCGTCCAGCGCCATTTCGTGCTCCGGATGCGCCGGTTTCTCGTCCAGCGTCATGCGATGCAGCCACGGCGCGATGAAGATGGTCAGCACAGCGATCACGCCGGTCACCACCCCGATTTGGGTGAACACGCGGCTATAGATTTCCAGGGTAACCAGCGGGTCGGTCACATTGTCCGGCGCGGCGGTCAGGCTGGCTACCTTGCCGGCGATCACCGACGACGCGGCCGAAGTCAGGAACCAGGCGCCCATGATGAAGCCCATCAGGCGCTGCGGCACCAGTTGCGCCACCATGGCCAGGCCCAGGCCGGAAATCAGCAATTCGCCGATACTTTGCAACAGATAGCTCAGCACCATCCAGTTGGACGACACCATGCCCTGGGCGTTGGCGTACTTGGCGCCCAGCGGCAGCACCAAGAAGGCGCAAGCGCACAGCACCATGCCGATGGCGAACTTGTGCGGCATGGGCAGGCGGTTGCCCAGCTTGTTGTAGCAGATGGCGAGCAGCGGACTGGCCAGCATGATCCAGAACGGGTTCAGCGACTGGAACTGCTCCGGCTGCACCGGAATGCCAAACAGCGTGTGCTCGGTATTGTGGATGGCGAAGAAGTTCAGCGACAGCGGCATCTGGTTGTACAGCACGAAGAACACCGTCGCCTGCAGCATCAGGATGGCGGCCACGATCATCTTCTTGCGGTCCGCGCCCTTCAGCAGCAGGGTCTCCTTGACGAACAGCCCCACCACGCCGATGGACAGCACCGCCAGCACCACATTGGCGATGATCTCGTGCTTCAACAACAGCGCGGCCAACAGGCAGGCCACCACCACGCCGGCCAGCACCGCCAGCCAGGTGCTCAGTTTCGGCGTGCGGAAATCCGCCTCGGAACCGTATTCCTTGACCCAGCCGCGCAGCAGCAGGAAGTTGGCCACGGTGATCAGCATGCCGACCACCGACAAGGCGAAGGCGTGAGCGTAGCCAAACTGGTCGGCCAGCCACGGCGTGGCCAGCATGGACAACAGCGAGCCGACGTTGATCGCCATGTAATACATGGTGAAGGCGCCGTCCAGCCGCGGATCGTTCTCCTCATAGCACTTGGACAGCAGCGACGAAGGATTGGCCTTGAACAAGCCATTGCCGACGGCAATGGTGCCCATGCCCAGATACAGCAGGCTGATCTGGTCGGCCGACGCGGTCACCATGGCGTAGCCCGCGGTCAGCACCAGCGCGCCCAGCAGGATGGTGCGGCGGGTGCCCAGCACCTTGTCGCCCAGCCAGCCGCCAACCGACACCAGGCCGTACACCATGGCGATGAAGGCGGAGAACAGCGTGAAGGACTCGACCTCGCGCAGGCCAAGCTCCTTAACCAGATAAACAGCCAGAATGCCTTGCAGGCCGTAAAAGCCGAAACGTTCCCAAAACTCGATCGAAAAGATCAGATAAAACGGCTTGGGTTGCCGCAAGGGGTTGAGCGCGCTTTGCGTCATGACGGGTTCCTTGTGAAATCAGAACTGCTGCGGACCCAGGAAATTCCTGATGGCGAGACGGCGGATGGACAGCGCGGCACGCGCCAGCCAAAGCCAGTCGCGCGGGGTGAGACAGACAGTGGTCACTACTGGAAATGAGGCTAATTTGCAGTTATCACGCCGCAAGTCCATGCAAATTCATGACCTTGCCGCAACATTGATAGCATTCAGAAACTATTGATGAAGCAAGTTCGGCTTGCTGTCAAATCACTTGACGCAATACAGCCCCATTCATGACAAGGGCAAAGCACAGAATATGAAGAAAATCTTACATACAGACAACAATCACGAAGATATCTGCATGTGAAATATTTAAATGCTAACAATTAAAATATTTTGCAATTTAATTGCAAATACAACCTCAAAAGGAATGTGCTTCGATTGCGCCGGCCATCAGCCGGCGCAAGCTCACCGCGCCAGCACGGCCTCCAAGCGTCGCCCCACTTCCGCCACCTCCCGGCGCAGGCAATCGATGAACAGCCCCGGCAACGCCGAAGCGGGGCGGAACTGCGGCAACACCAGCCGCAGCGCAAACGGAATCGACGCCTCCAGCGGCCTGGCCACCAGCCCCGTCCCGGCTTCGGCCAGCGCAGTCAGCGGATTGACGATGGCCACGCCCAGCCCCTGCCGCACCAGGGCGCACACCGCCGCCGCGCTATGGGTGGACAGCTGCAGCCGGCGGCGCACCCCGGCCTCGGCGAACCAGGCGTCGACCTGCTGGCGGTAAGGATCGCTGGGCGCCAGGCTGACGAAGGGCAAATCGGCGAAGTCCTGCGCCGTCAGCCGCCGCTTGGCCGCCAGCGGATGCCCGGCCGGCATCACGCACAGCTCGTCTCCCTGCCACAGCGGCAAAATCTGGCAACCGGCCGGCGCCTGGTCCTGCTCGATCAGACCCAGATCGAAACGCTGCGCCGCCAGCCACTCCTCCAGCCACGGCGACTCCTGCGGACTGATGTCCACCCCCACCTCCGGCAGACGTTGCAGAAAGCGCCCGCAAGCCGCCGGCAACAAAGTCTGGGCGAACACCGGCAAACAGGCGATGGCCAGCTGCCCCCCGGAAAACTGGCGGATGGCCGCGGCGCTGCTGACGATGCGCTCCAGTCCGACAAAACTCCGCTCTACCTCGGCGAACAGCTGCAAAGCCTGCTGGGTGGGCCGCAGGCGGCCGTGGCCACGCTCGAACAGGGTTAGCTCCAATAGCTGCTCGCAGCGCGCCAGCTCGCGGCTGACCGTGGGCTGCGAGGTATGCAGCAGCCGCGCGGCGCCGCTGACGCTGCCGGACGTCATCACGGCTCGAAACACCTCGATGTGGCGCAGATTGATCGCCATCTCTTCCTCCATGCGAAGTCATGGCCATATCAAAAATGAAAGCCATATCGACATAATTCTATTTTATTTTTGTACGAATTAGCCGGATCATGGTCTGACATCCACAGGAAAGCCCTGCATGCGCCCCTTCGACAACCGCCAACTCGCCGCCATCGCCCAACAGTACGGCTCGCCGCTATGGGTCTACCACGCCGACACCATCCGCAGCCGCATCGCCGAGCTGAAGGCCTTCGACACCATACGCTATGCGCAGAAGGCCAACTCCAACACCCACATCCTGCGGCTGATGCGCGCGGAAGGCGTGAAGGTGGATGCGGTATCGCTGGGGGAGATCGAGCGCGCGCTGGCCGCCGGCTACCGCGCAGGCGGCGATGAGCCGTCCGACATCGTCTTCACCGCCGACGTGCTGGACCGCGCCACCCTGGACAAGGTGGTCGAGACCGGCATTCCGGTGAACGCCGGCTCCATCGACATGCTGCGCCAGCTGGGCGAGCGCTCGCCAGGCCATCCGGTCTGGCTGCGCATCAACCCCGGCTTCGGCCATGGCCACAGCCAGAAGACCAATACCGGCGGCGAAAACAGCAAACACGGCATCTGGCATGAAGACTTGCAGCAGGCGCTGCAAGCGGCGCAGGCGCATGGCCTGAAATTGATCGGCGTCCACATGCACATCGGCTCCGGCGTCGATTACGGCCATCTGCGACAGGTGTGCGGCGCGATGGTGGACCTGGTGGCGCGACTCGGCTGCGATATCGAGGCCATCTCCGCCGGCGGCGGCCTGTCCATCCCCTACCGCGACGGCGACGCCCGCATCGATACCGCCCATTACTTCCAGTTGTGGGATGCCGCCCGGCAACGCATCGCCGAACAGCTGGGCCATCCCGTGCGGCTGGAAATCGAGCCGGGCCGCTTCCTGGTGGCGGAATCCGGCGCGCTGCTGGCCGAGGTGCGCGCCGTGAAAAACATGGGCAGCCGCCATTTCGTGCTGGTGGACGCCGGCTTCAACGACCTGATGCGGCCGTCGCTATACGGCAGCTACCACCATATCAGCGTGCTGGACGCGCGCGGGATGGAGAAAAGCGGCCGCATCGACACCGTGGTGGCCGGCCCGCTGTGCGAATCCGGCGACGTCTTCACCCAACAGGAAGGCGGCACCGTGGAAACCCGGCCGCTGCCGCCGGCGCAAGTCGGCGACCTGATGGTGTTCCACGACGCCGGCGCCTACGGCGCGACCATGTCGTCCAACTACAACAGCCGCCCGCTGTTGGCCGAGGTGCTGGTCGATGGCGACGCAGCGCGGTTGATCCGCCGCCGCCAGACCATGGCGGAACTGCTGGCGCTGGAAGCCTGAACGCTCAATGCAAAGAAGCCGGGCATCGCCCGGCTTCTTCGCACATTCCCTCGCCCAACAGCAGGATCAGCTCTTCTGTTCCATCTTGTTGATGACGAACTTCACTCCCGGCACCTTTTCAGCGATCTGGCCAGCCTTGAACATCTGCTGGTCATCGGTCATCGGGCCCTCGATGGTCACCTCTGCCTTGCTGCTGCTCACCTTCAGATCCAAGGCTTTCAGTTCCTGATCCGCATCCAGAGCCTGCTTCACGGAGACCGCCAATTCCGCATCGGTCGGCGCAGCCACGGCGGCGGCGGCATCTGCATAGGCAGCCTGCACGGCGAAAGTGCCAGACACGGCCAGGGCAGCCAGCAGCAGGGTACGGCTTGCAAGGTGTTTCATCATTTTCTCCAATTTCTCGCGACAAATGTCCAAGGCCACGACCCGCCATGCCAGCGGATCACACGGAATACCGCCATGTTAACGGGGAAACTTTTCAGTTTTGTTGCGACTCAATGACATCACACTAAACACGATGCCGGCGCGACACGCTCCCCGACGCGCGGGTTACAATCAACTGAACCACCCAATGACAGGGCCCAGAGCCTCGAAGCATGAAGCAGAAACCGTTCTTGAAAAGCTGGCCATTGTGGCTGATGCTGCTGACACTGGCCGGCTGCGGCACCACCCCGCCGCGCACCGGCACCACGACATCCCCGTCCACCGCCTCCAGCGCCAGTCCGGCCGCGCTGCCCAACTGGAATAGCCAGGCCCTGGGCGATACCCTGCAGGGCCTGCAGCAAAGCTGCCGCACCCTGCAGAAAAAACCGTCCTGGAGCGGCGTTTGCCGCGAAGCCGGCACGCTGCCGGCCAGCGATGCCGACGCGGTGCGCCGTTTCTTCGAAAACCGTTTCACCGCCTGGAAATTGCAGGACGGCGGCCGCGACAGCGGCCTGATCACCGGCTATTACGAACCGCTGCTCAACGGCAGCCGCACCCGCTCCGAGCGCACGCCCTGGCCGGTTTACGGCGTGCCGCGCGACCTGGTCAGCGTGGACGTACCGATGAGCCAGCGCAATCGCGGCACGCTGCGCGCCAAGCAAACCGGTCCCAACCGGCTGACGCTGGCCGCCAATGGCAATATCGAGATCAATCCGGCCGACTTCGCCGCCGATCCGCGCGGCATCCGCCTGAAGGGGCGCTTGTCCGGCTCGCGGCTGGTGCCGTATTTCACCCGCGGCCAGATCAACCAGGGCAGCATCGCCGGCAGCGCGCCGGTGATCGCCTGGGTGGAAGACCCGGTGGAGCTGTTCTTCCTGCAAGTTCAAGGCTCCGGCCGCATCCAGCTGGACGATGGCAGCTTCCTGCACGTGGGCTTTGCCGACCAGAACGGCTATCCCTATCAGTCGATAGGAAAATGGCTTGTGGACAAAGGCGAGATGACGCTGTCCGACGCCTCGATGCAGGGCATCAAGGATTGGCTCGCGCGCAATCCGCAGCGCCGCGACGAGCTGCTGTCGGTCAACCAGAGCTACATCTTCTTCAAGCCGCTGTCCGGCGACGACGGCGGCCCGGTCGGCGCATTGGGCGTGCCGCTGACCGGCGGTTACAGCATCGCCGTCGATCCGCGCTACATCCCGCTGGGCGCGCCGATCTACCTCGCCACCACCTGGCCGCACTCCACCGAACCGCTGGTGCGGCTGGTGCACGCCCAGGACACCGGCAGCGCCATCAAGGGCGCGCTGCGCGCCGACCTGTTCTGGGGCTATGGCACCGAGGCTGGCATGTACGCCGGCCGCATGAAGCAGCAAGGCAGCATGTGGCTGCTGCTGCCCAAGGGGCTGACCCCCACGTCCGCGCTATGATCAAACGGGGCCTCGGCCCCGTTTTCTGCCTAAAGCGACACCAGCACCAGCACCGCCATCCCCAGACACACCAGCACGGTGTAGATCAACAGCAAACCCAGCGTCCGCAAAGCCACCGCGAACTTGCCGCCGCCGTAGACCCGCCGCTGCGCCAGCCACAGATATACCGGCGTCCCGGCAAAAAACAGCCCGGCGGAAACCGTGGGCAAGACCAAGCCCAGACACAGCACCAGGAACAGCCAGGCGTGGAAATGCAGGGTAAACACCAGATGCATGCCATACACCCGGTGCCGGCCGAAATACGCCAACAGCAGCAATAAAGCGAACAGCGGCATCAGGCCGAACAACACGTATGGCGCGTGGCCACGCAGCGAATGCATCAACTCGGCGTTGGCCTCTTCCGGCTGCTCGCGGAATCTCTTGAAATCCTTGCCCAGATGATCGCCCCAGCGCTTCAGCCAGAGGTCGGACAGCTTGTTGCCGGTGTGCACGGTTACCGAGCCGTTGCCCGCATCGGCCAACAGCAGATCGCCTAATACTGCCCGCGCCTCTGGATCGCTTGCCGCGGCTTTGGACAAGGCAGGCTTCGGAAGCGATGGATCAGAATTGTCAAAATGCACCATCGTTCCGCCCGCCAATCCAATCAGCACGAAAAAGATGAAACTGACGGTCAGATAGAGCTGGAACGGCTTGACGTAACGCTGGCGCCGCCCCAACAGATATTCCTCGGTCAAACGGCCCGGCTGCGCCAGCAGCAGCCACAAGCTGCGCGTCAACGCGCCTTCCAGGCTGACATAGTGATGCAGATATTCATGAATGAACTCCCACAAAGTGGGAATTTCGATATGGGTCTTCTGGCCACACTCCGGGCAGAAACGGCCGCAGACCGGATGATGGCAATTGGCGCAATGCTCCGGTTTGCTCACATGGCGATACTTGTTCATCGGTGGATGAGGAAAAGGGGAAACCCCGATCTTAGCCAGCCGCGCCAATCATGCCAATAACATTTTTCATCAGAACTATCTTGCCGTATCCGCGCGGTGCCAATCGGGCACCAGGCAGACAATATTCCTGCGTACTGATTGACGCCGAGACGGTTGACCTTTATTGAACGGGCGCATTTTTCGACGAATCGAGCCACACTGCGCGCCGCATCGTCACCCTGCCGCGCACGGCGCCGCCACCGCTTGAATCGTCCTGCCAGCCTTATCCTCGAGCCAGGCCGCCGCCCCACTGAACGCCGCCCGCTGCCCCGGCGCGAACGCCAGATGCCGATGGATGCGGGCAGTCTTGCCCGACAGCGGCAGCGGCCCATCCAGCACCCGTACCACCGCGTCGTGCCGCAGCAAGCGCCCCGCGTTTTCGCCTGCCGCCACCTGGCTTTGCAGATGGTTCTCATACAGCGCGAGCATCAGCTGCGGCGACGCGGGCGCGCCAGGCAGCAACGAAACCTCGATATCGACATCGATCCCCTCCCCCGCGGGCGTCAGCGCCAGCCGCAAGGAGGCCTGCGCGACGCCGGGCGACAACTGGCCGCGCAGACTGCCGTAGCTGCCAGCCGACCAGTCCTGGCCGTTCAAGCGCAACTGAGGGGTATAGATCAAGTCACTGCCGGCCCGCGCCGCCAACTCGCGCTGCCGCCGCGAATAAGCCGGGTTGGCGAAACGGTCGCGCCAACCCAAGCCATCCCAGTAATCGACATGAAACGCCAACGGCACCAGTTGCCGCAAACCGATGCCCGCCGCTCCCAGCCCGGACAACCAAGCGTCGGCAGGCGGACAGCTGCTGCAGCCCTCAGAGGTGTACAACTCCAGCAGCGAGACCTGGCTTGCCGCCGCCGACTCGCTCTGCCCGCGGCAAGACTGCGCGGCGTCAACCTGGGCCATCGCCCCCAGCCCCCCCAATAAACCCGCAACCACATAGCAAAAATGTCGCATCGCCGCTCCCTTTCCGACCGCATCGATGTCCATTAGTCGAACGGCAAGCCTGTTGCTGACGGACAAATACAAAAAAGCCGCCATGCATGCGCATGACGGCTTTTGAATTCTGGTGGCCCCGATCTTCCTCCAGTATTGATTAGCACACGTCTGTAGACGCCCGAATAGCACTTCGTACCCTCTTTGGAGGGTATTTTTATTTGGGAATCGGATGGATTTGAACGCACTGCTGGCCAGTTTCGCCTACGCTTTTGGCCAAGATCGACGGGTATTGACTTTGCGGCTGGGCACCGGGCAGATCGCCGCCGAGCAGTTGCTGACGCTGAGCCTGCAGGCAGAAGAGTGTCTGTCCCAACCTTACCGCTACACGCTGACCTGTTTGTCGCCGGATACCCATGTCGAACTGAAGTCGCTGCTGGGCCAGCAGGCGCGCATCGCGCATCGAGGATGCGGCGGGCGGCGAGTCTATCCGCTGCGGCGTGGTGAGCGAGGCCAGGCTGGCCGGTGCCGATGGCGGCTTCGCCAAGTACGAACTGACCATCGAGCCGCCGTTCGCGCTGCTGCGTCACCGTCGCACTTCGCGCGTGTTCCAGGATCTGACGGTGCCGGACATCATCCAGCAGATCCTGTCCGAACATCAGCAGAGCAACCCGGCCTTCGCCCGGGTGCAGACGCTGTCCATCCAGGTACAGCCGGCCCAGCTGCGCGTCTACTGCCTGCAGCAGTGGTACAGCCTGTCCGATCCGGCCATGGAGGAAAGCCTGTACGAGATCGCCTCCATGCGCCAGTTCGCCGGCCTCTCCCTGGATACCATCCCGGACGAAACCACCCTGCTGAACTTCCGCCATCTGCTGGAAAAGCACCAACTGACCCACGCCCTGTTTGCCGCCATCGACTAGCATCTCTGCGACAAAGGGCTGATGTTGAAGCAAGGCACCATCGTCGATGCCACCCTGATCCACGCGCCCAGCTCCACCAAGAACGCCCAGGGCGAGCGCGATCCGGACATGCATCAAACCAGGAAGGGCAATCAGTGGTACTTCGG
>NZ_JAELTR010000057.1:0-24723 GCF_016428945.1 Chromobacterium sp. ASV23 | reverse complement strand
GTCCGCCTGGCCAAGGCGCTGGGTGTGCAGCAAGGCGTGATTCCGGTCTTCGCCGGCAACAGCGCGCAACTGAAGCAGCTGCTGGACGAACGCAAATGGACCATCACCCAGGGCGGCTATCCGGTGGACGACCAGCGCCACCTCCGCGTCCACAATCATTGCCAGGCCACCGCGCTGCGGGCCGATGGGCGGCTGACCCACCGCTGCGACACGCTGGAAGGCAATAGCGGCTCGCCCATCTTCGCCATCGACGGCCAGGGCCGCGCCACCATCGTCGCCGTGCAAAGCTCGGCGCCACCGGCCTCGCGCCGCAAGCTGGAAGACAATATGAGCGTGTCGGCGCCGGTTTTCAGCCAGGCCTTGCGCGATTTCATCGATCGCAAGACGCCGCAGTCCGCCAAATGAACAAAGCCGCCCGAAGGCGGCTTTTCTGATCAAACAGCCGGCGCTCAGCCGGCCAGCGCGTCGCGCTGCAGCTGCAGCAATTCATTGATGCCCTTGCGCGCCAGCGCCAGCATCGCCGCCATTTCCTCTTCGCTGAACGGCTCGCCCTCGGCCGTGCCCTGCACTTCGACAAAGCGCCCGCTGCCGGTCATCACCACATTCATGTCGGTTTCGCAGCCGGAATCTTCCTGATAATCCAGGTCCAGCACCGGCCTGCCTTGAAACACGCCCACCGATACCGCCGCCACCTGGTCGCGCAGCGGGCTGCCCTCCAACTTGCCGGCGCGAATCAAACCATGGATCGCGTCGGCCAGCGCCACATAAGCGCCGGTGATGCTGGCGGTGCGCGTGCCGCCATCGGCCTGGATCACGTCGCAATCGATGACGATCTGACGCTCGCCCAGCTTGGCAAGATCAATCACCGCGCGCAAGGAGCGGCCGATCAAGCGCTGGATTTCTTGGGTGCGGCCGGACTGCTTGCCGGCGGCCGATTCGCGGCGCATGCGGCTGCCGGTGGAGCGCGGCAGCATGCCGTATTCCGCCGTCACCCAGCCCTGGCCCTTGCCTTTGAGGAATGACGGCACCGTCTCTTCCACGCTGGCGGTGCAGATCACCTTGGTGTCGCCGAACTCCACCAGCACCGAACCTTCGGCATGCTTGGTGTAGGAACGGGTCAGACGGACGACGCGCATGGCGTCGGCGCTACGTTGGGAGGGTCGCATGAGGCTGTCCGGTAAAATCGATATGAACGCAATTATAACCGCTCAAGCGCCCTTTCCCACCTGGCTGGCCAGAATCTCTCTATGCATGGTTTCCAGATTGGATTCCAGAATCAGCCGGCCGCCCATGCGCGGCGGATTCTTTTCCGTGTCCAGCACATCGTCGCGCTCGCCCAGCTCCACGGCATCATCCAGCACGGTCACGGCAATCGCCGACAGATTGTCCCCGCCTGCGCCGGCGCGCCGCTCCGCCACATTGATCAGTGCCGGCAGCACCTGATTGACGCCGCGGCCGGCGAAGACGCGCTCCAGCTCGGCGTCCTGCACCTGGGACCACAGGCCGTCCGTGCATAGCAACACAGAACAGCCTGGGCCTATCGGTTGGCGCTCGCCGATATCGATGCTTGGATCACTGGAGGCGCCCAGACAGTTGTAGATCTTGTTGCGATCCGGATGCGTCTTGGCCGCTTCCTCGGTCAACAGCCCCTGGTCGATCAAGCGCTGCACCTGGGAATGATCGCGCGAGCGCAACCGCATGCCTTTCTGATCGATCAGATACAAGCGCGAATCCCCAACATGGCACCAGAACAACTGATCCTGCTGCAGGATGGCCGCCACCACGGTGGTGCTGGGCACGTCCGGCAGCCGGTGGTCGGCGGCATACTCCAGAATCACTTGATGAACCGAACTGATGGCATTCACCAGAAAACGATTGGGATGGTTCAGCGTCGGCGACGCCTGCTGGTAGAACAGCTCGCACAGCAGATCAACGGTGATCTGCGCCGCCACTTCGCCGCGCATATGGCCGCCCATGCCGTCCGCTACGACCAACAGCACCGACTCCGGGGTATGGGCAATGGCTAAACGGTCTTGGTTGTAGCTGCGGCCGCCGATGCGGCTCTCCTGGAAGACCGATAATTTCATTCCGTTCCCTTTCCATGCCGGCCACCGGTCAAGCCCTTGATCCAGCCGACCAATCGATTGCCCTCGCCTGCCGTTTCGCGCAGCGGATCGCTATACGCCTCCTGCTGCAGGGATTTTTGCACCTCCAGCACCGTTGTCGGCCGGTCATCGGGACGCAGCGCCAGGCAGCGGTCGCACAGCTCGGTCAGCTCGCGCGAATACTGATGACGAAAGGCCTTGGCAGCCGGCACCAGCGTATCGCTGGCCAAACGCGCCTTGGCGCCGGGCGGCACGTCTCCCCCCATGCAGACATACAGACAGGCGCCGATGGCGTAGATATCGGTCCACGGACCCAAGGGCTGGTCTTTGTCATACTGTTCCGGCGCGGCGAAGCCCGGCGTATACATGGCGGCGAAATGCTTGGCGGTGCGCGACAGCGTCTGCCGCGCGGCGCCGAAATCCAGCAGCAGGGGCACGCCGTTGCGGCGCAGATAGATATTGGCGGGCTTGATGTCCAGATGCAGCAGGCGCTGGCTGTGCACCTCGCGCAAACCGGACAGCAGCGCGGCAAACCATTTGCGGACCTGCCGCTCCTGCATCTGCCCGCCCACCAGCTCCAGCTCACGCGCCAGCGAGCGGCCTTCGGCATACTCCATCACCATATACACGGTATGGTTGGCGCGAAAGAAGTTGCTGACGCGCACGACCGTGGGGTGCGCAATGGCGGACAGCACCCGGCCCTCTTCGAAGAAGCATTTCAGCCCCAGGTTGAAGGCATCGCGGTCCAGCTCAAGCGGAACGGTCACCTCGCCGTTGGGATTGCGCGCGGCCAGGTTGCGCGGCAGGTATTCCTTGATGGCGAACTTGCGATCGTCGTCGTCCAGCGCCAAATAGACAATGCTGAAGCCGCCTACGGACAGCTGGCGCACAATGGTGTACTCCGCCAGACGGTAGCCAGGCGGCAACGGGGTTTGCTTGCTGGATTGAGTCATGGGGTCGCAGTTGATATAGTGTCCTCTGGCCCAGGATTGATCTTAGCAAAGCAATTCGGGCCCGGCCGTTGGAAATCTTTTCAATAAACAGGAGCCCCGCATGATACTGAGCATGACTGGCTTTGCCGCCGCTACCCGGGAATTCCCTGGAGGGATGTTGAGCCTAGAGGTTCGCGCCGTCAATCATCGCTATCTCGATGTGCAAATGCGTTTGCCGGAGGAGTTGCGCATCATCGAGCCGCAACTGCGCGAACAGATCGCCGCCCGCGTCACCCGCGGCAAACTGGAATGCCGCGTCGGTCTCAACCAAGTCGATAGCGCCGCCCCGACGCTGGAGCTGAACCAGGCGTTCCTGGGCCGGCTGCTGGAAGTCTCCCGTGAAGTGCAGCAACAATGCGCCGACAACAAAGGTTTATCCGTCGGCGAGCTGCTGCGCTGGCCCGGCGTGCTGAAGAGCAACGAACTGGCGCCGGAAGTGCTGCACCAGCTGTGCCTGGATGCGCTGCAAACCGCGCTGGCCGACTTCAACGCCTCGCGCGGACGCGAAGGCGAAAAACTGAAGGCGGTGCTGATCGAGCGCATCGAAGCCATGGAAGGCATCGTCGCCGCCATCAAGCCCAAGCTGCCGCAAATCCTGGAAGGCTATATGACCAAGCTGGCAGGCCGCCTGCAGGAAGCGCTGGGCAATGTGGACGACGACCGTCTGAAACAGGAATTCGCGCTGTTCGCCCAGAAGATAGACGTGGACGAAGAACTGTCGCGCCTGACCACCCACCTGACCGAAGTGCGCCGCATCCTCAAAACCGGCGGCCAATCCGGCAAGCGGCTGGATTTCCTGATGCAGGAACTGAACCGCGAAGCCAACACCCTTGGCTCCAAGTCTGTCTCCACCGACACCACGCAAGCTTCGGTCGAGTTGAAGGTGCTGATTGAGCAGATGCGAGAGCAGATACAAAATATTGAGTAAACTTTCAAGACGCGTCACCTCGTGTCAAAAAATCCACAAAGCCCTGTTACGCAGGGCTTTTTTCATGTCACCACGTTTCACCACACCCCAACAAAGCGCATAATTACCGTGTACATACAGGTGTACATACAGGCCTTTTCAGCCAGTGGTGTATGTACACGGCCCTGTTCGCTGTTCAGGTTTTTGAGGATTGAACGGCCACGCGGGGTTCCCCGGCCTACTCAGTGTTTGAGGTGCGCGACATGGCCAAGCTGACCGACATGCAAATCCGGGCCTGGATCAAGGCCGGTGAACACTTCGAAGCCCGCGCTGATGGCGATGGCCTCTATCTCTGCTTCCCCTCGCGCTACGCCGTACCGTTCTGGCGCTTCCGTTACAAGTTCTCCGGCAAGGCCCGCGCCGTGGTGATCGGCTCTTACGGAGAGCTGTCTCTCTCCAAGGCCCGCGAAACTGCCAGAGGAATGGCGGCCCGCGTCGCTCTTGGCCATGACGTGGCCGGCGAGAAGCAGGAGCGCAAAGCCGCGGCGTTGGCCAAGATCGAGGAAGAGAAGAACGCCGTCACCATGCTGGAGCTGGCGAACGAGTATTACGAGCGGATGATACTGGGCCGCTGGAAGCACCCGGACATCGTGCGGCGCCGGATCGACAAGGACATCGGCCCCATGCTGGGCAAGATGAAGGTGGAAGACATCAAGCCCCGCCACATTGACGACATGCTGCAGAGCATCGTCAAACGCGGCGCGCCCACCATCGCCAACGACGTGCTGCGCTGGACCCGCCGCATGTTCGACTACGCCATCAAACGCCACATCATCGAAATCAACCCGGCCAGCGCTTTTGACATTGGCGACGCCGGCGGCAAGGAAGAAGCCCGCGACCGGGCCTTGAGCCGCGACGAGCTGGCCAAGCTGTTTGCAGCCATGAAGCTGGCCAAGGGGTTCAGCGTGGAGAATGACCTCTCCATCCGCCTGCTGTTGCTGCTGTGCGTCCGCAAGATGGAGCTATGCGCCGCCCGCAAGGAAGAGTTTGATTTAGACGCTGGTGTCTGGCACCTGCCAGGCGAGCGCAGCAAGACCGGCAAGCCAATCGACATCCCCCTGCCCGCCCTGGCCGTGGAATGGCTGCAGCAGCTATTCGACCTGGCCGGCCCGAGCGATTGGCTATTACCGGCCCGCAAGATGCAGCACCGCATGGTGCCACACATCCACGAGGGCACCATCGGCACCGCGCTGGGCAAGGTCAAGCCGCACATGCCGGACGTGGCAGACTTCACCATCCACGACCTGCGCCGCACCGCGCGCACCCATCTAGCTGAATTGGGCGTAGACCCGGTGGTAGCCGAGCGCTGCCTCAATCACAAGATCAAGGGCGTGGAAGGCATCTACAACCGCCACGACTACCTCAACGAACGCCGCGACGCCCTGAACAAGTGGGCCGGGCTGCTCGATGCTCTAGACAAGGGCGAGGCGTACAACGTGACGCCGATTACCAAGGGTCGGAAGAAGACGGCCTGACACCAGCGGTACCACATTCAACAGGATAAAATTAAACCTATTTGGAGCCGATAATGGAAGACCACCAACTTGAAAAGTTTAACGAGGCTCTATTATCGTCCCATTTGCGGGATGAAATAAAAAAAGCAGAAGCCGGTGACGAAATTGCAGCTAGAGGAATAATACAGAGCATTGCGATACTAATATCTACCAGCAATGTCCACCCAGTAACAAAAGAGCCAATGGAAATTCCGGGGTACGTGAGGGATTACCTATCCAAAGCACTATGCAAAGCATCGCTGACTCTTGATGCTAATAAAGCATTCAATTTAAAAAAGACTGGGCGACCAAGCAAATATAGCAGCTTCGAGAAGAGGCTTGCCGCAAGCGTCTTATTTCAATTTATTATGGACGGCCAATCCGTTCTACAAAGCGCATTGGATGCAGCAGACATAATAAACAATGAAACTTCAGATTTGCATGTATGGAAGAAATTCCAATCTCACCCAATCGATGCCGCCACGTTGCAGACATGGTATTACGCCTACAAGGTGGAGCTAGAAGCCCTCTATCAAGCATCTAGGATTTGTAAAACTACCGACTAGTTTCACAAATGACCTAAAAAATATTCTCCTTGATGATTGCCATGTCACCAACAGCCACAAAGGCTCACAGACATGGCAAAAACCACCACCCAATCCACTTACGGCGCACTGCCCGTCACTGGTTTCATCCGACTGGCGGACCTGCGTACAATCCTTCCAATCTCAGAAAGCACCATCTGGAGGCGTGTTCGCGCTGGCTCCATGCCGCGTCCGATCAAATTGTCCGAGCGGATTACTGTTTGGCGCGCGGAGGAAATCCGCGCCTGGCTTGAGCAACTGGGCCAAGCGGCTTAAAGGGGGCGATCATGGAAAAGAAAAACGCCCGCCAAGCCGAAGCAGTAACGAGCGCCAACCACACCACTGATACTAGCGACCTCGCCACCGCCGCGCAACGGCAGCGCATGCTCGAAGCCCTCCGATCTGGGCCGGTTTCAACATTCGATGCACGAACAAGACTCAACATCATGGCCCCAGCCCCGCGGGTTAAAGAGCTGAGAGAGTCCGGGTTCGTCATCTTGACGAAGCGCGAGTCCTTGGCGGATGAGCGGGGCATCGTACATCCAGGCATTGCCAAGTACATCTTGATCAGCGAGCCGCCAGCAAAGGCCACCACAGCACCCCACCGCAAAGCTGGCTAGCCAGCCGCACATTCGTAGACGAGGACGGCCCGCCCCATGGACGCGGCCTGCCTCACGCCAAGGGGGGATGAATGCCTGCTTACCTGAGCGCGCACGCCATCAATGGCAAACGACCCAATCAGACCTTGCAGACCGTCGCGGCGCACAACACACGCAGCATCGCAGCCGAGTTGCGGGGCGGGCCTGGAGCCAGGATTGACCCAAAGCGCGTACACCTAAACCGCGTAATAGCAGGGCCGGAAACAGCGGAGGAAATCGTGGCGTCACATGCGCGCATTCTTGAGGCGTTTGGTGTGAAGCCCAAGCGCAAAGACCAAATCACGCTGATCGAGTGCGTTGTAGATCCCAGCCAGCAGCTTGCCGACCTGATGGCCTTTTTCGAAGCCGCCAAGGACTGGCTTGTGTGCTGGTACGACTGCCCGCTGCTGCATGCCGTGGTGCATTTCGACGAGTCCACACCGCATATGCACTGCCTGTTTATCCCGATCCGCGACGGGCGCCTGCAAGGCGATGCGGTCATGGGCAAGCGAGCCGACATGATCCGCATGCAGCGCGAATTTCAGGCTGCTGTGGGCAAGCGTTTCGATATCGCCCCGCCGCCCAAGCTGGGAGCAGCAGAGCGCCGGCGCGCAACGCTGCAGATCATTGATGCCATCAGCCGGCAAGGTGCGCAGTTCAGCGCCGACCAGAAGCACCAGCTAAGCAAAGCACTACAAACGGCCCCCGATTTTCCGAGCCTGGCAACGGCGTTTGGCATCGCCATCACAACACCCGCAACCCCTATAGGGGTTGAAGAGGCGGACAAGGAGGCCGCCTAAAACTCAACCCCTAATAACGTGTAGGGGTTGCCTCTGCCCACCCTCTGCCAGCAGGTCAAAAAGCTGCGTCACGCTGGCCCACAAATAGGACTCACCATGCAAACTTCCGCACAATCCCCTCGTGGCCTGATCAAGCTGAACGGCACACTGATCACCGGCTGGGTATCAATGGAGGTGGAGAACAACAACCTCTCCAGCGCCGACACGTTCCGCTGCACATTTGCCGGTGGCCTGCTGCCCAAGGACCGGGACCATATCTGGTTCAGCCAGCAGCAGGACATGTTTGTCGAGCTGTTCATCGGCTTCCCGCACAACCCCAACCACTACACCGCGGCCGATCTGAAAAGCTGGGTCTATGGTCGAGTGGATGATATCGAGATCGACCCCGTAACGTTCACTATCACCGTCTCTGGCCGCGATCTGACAAGCGTGTTCATTGATACCAAGACAACCGAAAAATGGCAGAACAAGAAAGCGTATGAAATCGCCACGGCACTGGCTCAGAGACACGGCCTAACCCCTGTAGTCGCCAAAACCACAACCACGGTGGGCAAGTACTACGAGATCGACCACGTTCACATGGCGAACGAGCGATCAGAGTGGGACATCCTGCTCTACTTGGCCGCACATGAGGGCTACAAGGTGTGGGTGCGCGGGCAGTCGCTGTATTTCCAGCCGGCTCCGACCAACACCGTGCCGACCTACAAACTGGTATGGCAGCCGGCGCACGGCGCCAAGGGCTACCCGTCAGCAAACTTCCAATCCATCCAGATGAGCCGCGTACTGACCGTGTCCCGCGGCATCCAGGTCTCTATTCGCAGCTGGAACAAGAAGTTCGCCAAGGGCTTCACAGTCAATTACCCCAGCACCAAAACCAAGACGGTCCAGCCTGGCTCAGCTGCGAGCAGTGTTCAGACCTACGTCAGAGACGTCCCAAACCTGACACAGGACCAGGCGCTACAGCAGGCCCGCAACTGGTATGAGCAACTGATCGCACATGAAATGAAAATCGAGGTGCTGCTCCCCGGAGACAACGATATCGATATCACCTCCGTAATACAGCTGAGCGGCACTGGCACCGCCTTTGATCAGCGCTACTACCCCAGTTCGATCACTCGAACGCTGTCCATGGACGGTGGCTACACCATGCGTGTGATGGCAAAGAACCACGCCCCCGATTCTGCCGTTCAACTGTAGCCGCATCGGAAGCATGACGCGCCAACGGCGCCGGCGCTGACGAAGTAGGCCCGACTTTGGAGATGTCCATGTTTAATTTCCGCAAACCCAAACCAGTACGCGGCACCCAAGCTGCAGAGACTGAGCCGCTTGTCATCCGTTTGGAGGTCGCTTTTACTGAGGCGGTCGCCCGCGATGAGCGAGCCAAGCAAGCCGCAGACTATGCTCGCGCCAATCTGGCCAGCATCGCGCCAGCGGATCTACAGGCCGCGTTGATTGAGGAGAATGAAGCGCGCGCCGCATTGGCCGACACCGCGGAGAGGCTACGTGTCGAGAAAGCTGCCATACAGGCCCGGCAGGAGGCCGAGAACAGCCGACGCGAGCAGTTGGAGCGCGAGGCCAAGCGCCAGGCTTTCAGCGATGCGCTGATGGCCTATCGCGCCGCCTGCGCCACGCTGTACCCCCAAGCTCTGGAAGTGCGCCGCCTGGCCAAGGAGGCCGGCGAGTATCTGCAGAAACCCAATGCCAACGATCTGCTGTTCGACGACTTCAGTGAGCCGCATGTGGCTGGTGTTGACGTGCCGCTGTGGCGCAAGGGATAGGCTGGCGCTGAGACGCTGGAATGGGCCGCGTCTCTGCCTCACAACAGGCGCGGCCAATCGAACCCGGAATGACGCCAAAACGGCGGCAGCAAAAACAATCCCATGCAATGCTAAAACGCGCCTCATGAACGTCATGCCGGCTGCTGGTGTAGTAACAGCCCGCAAACCATTGCCCAGCAAGGATTACAGCCACCCCAACCACCGCAATAGCCCATTTTTCGAAATCAAACCCCATGCAATCGCCGCCTTGCCGGCTGGAAAGTGACGGGATTTGGCGCATAAATCGCCGTAGCGCGCATTTTATCGATAATGACATGAAAGGGTGCGATTGGAGGCCTACGCCGCGTGGCGGCACATTAAAACGCCAGCAATCAGCATCAGCAAAACAGGCAGTCATGCCTTGGTAGCATTAAGATGCTGATCCACCTGGGAAAACGTAGGAGCAGATCTACTGGCAAACCATAAGGTCGTCGTACGCAGGAGGCTCAGAAATGCTCAGTCCACGAGCGCCTGGGACGGGTCAGCTGATAACGAAACATAAAGCCGCCGCCCGGCAGCTACGTGCAAACACCAGCGGCCAGCGTAACCGCCAAAACCGCCCACGCCTTGACCTATCATCCGTAGCGGACATCCTGATTTGCGGCTAAGTGTTTGCCCTAATTTCCCCCTTGAAAACACAAAAGTTCGGGTCCATACTCCCGGTGCGCTGGTCAATCCCGGCGCCGGGTGTGGAAGCCCGAACACTATGGCGGACAGCCGCCCTTGCGGCATTTTTTGCGTCCGTACACCGCCACTGGTGCGCCCATTTTATGGCGGGCCGTGGCAGGGAGCCTTCGGGCTACCGGTTCCATAGTGCCGGTCTTCCAACCCTGCCATGCGCCCGCCACCCCGTTTGGAAGCGGGGGAGCTGGCATAGCTCACTATGGAGGCCACTACCATGCCTAGCATCACCGCACGCGCTCTCCGCGCCACACCCCATCTTCATACGGTAAAAGCTGCCGCTGTACAGACAAATCGAAATAGCCATTCCAACAGCCATGTTATTGGCATCAAATTTGCCCCGCATCAAATGTCAAATGACATTACGCATTAACAATCCATGGATCACTTGGAGGGCAAATCATGAACACCGATACCAATCTAATTGGCTACATAGCGAAAAATCTCGCCGCTCTTAGCACCCAAGCTGCATGGAACAAAGAGGCTGAATGTTTCGAACCAACCGTTACCCTCGATGAAGTGAGCTATGCCACCAGCTGTGCCGAGCTGACGCAACACGACGTCGCCGACTCCTTAGACGTCATTGGCCAACTGTTGAGCAATTACCCCGGCGAAGACGTAGGGGACACGGGGAAACGACTCCCTCAAATCGGCCGGCTGCTGCGTGTCTTGGGCGGTGCCCTGGATTTGGCCAACGAGGTGGCGGAGTGCGCCGCAGATCAGCTGCACCGCCATAACATGCTATCTCGCGTGAGGCTGGCACAAGCCAGCCAGGTCAACCAAACGTCGGATGGCATTGAGGCACAAGATCAATTGCACCAAGTCAGGCAGGTAAAGACCAGTGCAAATGAAGGGAGGGCCGTTCAATGAGCCACTTAATGAGTCATGTCATCCAAGCCCACATCGCACAGCAGCGTGAAGGCGCGCAAGTCTGCGTGTTCCAGCTTCCCGCGGCCACAACGTCGCCGCAAGATGAACAGAGCACCGGCGAGCCTGTCGGCCAACTGCTGTTCAAGTTGCATGGCGATGGCCGTATAGAAATCCAGTCTACTGGCGACATTCAGGCGATGGCCAGCACGCTTGCAGCGATACTAGAGGCCTGGCAGCCGCCAGCTGCCTGACTACCAGGCTTGACCTATGGCGGGCCGACTACGAGTGTTTGTGAACTGGAGGGGGTGAGATGGCAAAACTGCTGACGCTCAAGGGCGTGGAGGAAAAAACCGGCTTCAAGAAGTCCAAGATCTACAAAATGATCGCCGCCGGAGACTTCCCGCCTCAAATCAAATGCGGCGTCACCGCTAGGTGGCTGGAGGCCGATATTGATCAATGGATATCCGAGTGGGTGGCGACCAATCGACCTAAAGTCGCATGAGCGCGCGGCAGGCCGTCTAGCCAGCATCTCAGTAGCCAAGCTGACCCACCGTGCAGCCAAACCGCGACAAAGCCCCCTTCCAGGGGGCTTTTCACATCCCGTGCGGGCACCCTGGTGATAGCCGTTGATAACACTTACCCTTTGGGTGGCCAAATCTACCAGCGTACCGAATCGGTACGAACAGGCCGATTTGGTACGAACAGGCCAAAACAGCCTGAACAGGGCGAATCACCCTGAACGGGGTAAATCAACCCGATGCGGACGGCGAGCGTGAGCGACCAGATGGCAGCGGGAAAAGACGAGCACTCCGCTTTAGCGTGTACACATGGGTGTACACAATGCAAAAACGCGAGTAGCAATATCCTTCACTGGCAAGCCTTTGATGCTGCTACTCAATAATCAGATACAACATTGAGTAAGCTTTCACGCCATGTCACGGCGTGTCAGCAAAACCACAAAAGCCCCGCCAGTCGGGGCTTTTTTCATTTCGTGCCGTATCAATCCGTCGCATCAAAGTGGACTGCCCCGGCTCAACTGAATAGTAAGGGTAGTGTTTTTCACAGGTCTGACCACCATCACTTATGCACTTTGGCAACTGCTGAGAGCAAGTATTGCCTTCTAGAACGATCACCTACCACACCGAACTCCATGTATTTGCAAGTAATCCGGTGTGGTAAGGATAGAGGTGGAAAACGCCGGGCTTTCTGGCTTGATGGTAGCGCCGTCCCGTCGAAACAAGATATTTAGCTCCATATCTTCCCCGCTTGAAGCGCTACGCAAATGCGGAAAGTACTGCAGTGAAATGTATGGCTTACCTGCTTGATCAAACCCGATATTAGCCATGTTCGCTGCGTCCATGCCATGACTGCAATGCATCAGAAAATCGAACAAGGTCTGCCCATCCGCCAGCTTGATTTGCTTAGCAAAAAACATGCCAATCTGGAAATCCCTTCGGAAATTCCTGATCGCCTCAACATCCCCCGGCTCTAGGCCTGCAGGCTTGGGAACCAGCATGCGCCGGATGTCCGGATATACCTGAAGGGCGAACTTGTGCAACCGTTCCCACCCCATTCCCAGATCGCTCTCATATCCTTTCTCGGCAGGCGACACCGGCACCGTCATGGACACGATACAGTAAGCCGTACTGCTCCATACGAAGAACACCGCCGCCGCCAACTGTATCGATGCCCTCATGACTCTGCTCCTAGCGTTTGATGACCCCGTCCCCTCTCCATATCTTCCTCAAGTTGAAGCAGTGAGTCTAGAAGAGAAGCACCCTGTTTTCCCGTGTCCCCACGGCGTGTCAGCAAAACCACAAAACCCCGCCAGTCGGGGCGTTTCTGCGTTCATAAACCACTCGTCAACGGTACCACTCCACCACACCGCCGTGATGTGAACAGGTGCCGCGATGATGGGTGCTGAAGCTGTAGCTGCCGTCTCGGCAATGAGCGGAGGCATGGGCCGGCTTGCCGTTTGCATGGGTAGGCCGGTGGATCTTCTGACCGTCGTGGTTGATGTAGCTGTCTTCCGTCTCCAGGTTGGTCGAACCCGTCACCCGTTTGGCCATGGCGGGTTGCCAGGCCAGCGCCATGGCCAGCAGGGCTGCCAGTCCTATCGATTTCATCGCTGCCAACATCCCGTCTCCCTTATTCAGATCGCGTGAGTCCGCATTCTAGAATGAGGAAGACAATGCTGAACAGAACAATCAACCTATGATAAAAAATCCAAGCGGCAGCATGACTGCCAGCCTAAACCGCTCCCGCTAGACACATTCTGCGGCAAGCACGCCACTCAGGATGGCATTACACGAACATTTATAATCACATCCTGCTTTTTCACCTTTATCAGGGAAGCAAAATCGCAGAAAATGGGGTTTTACTCTATGCGAAAGACGCACACCATGACCAAAGCCGAACTGATTGCCCTTCTTTCCGACAAGTCCGGCCTGAATAAAGCCGATGTTCTGCGCGTTCTGGGTGCCTTCGACGAAGTGCTGCTGGACACGTTGGCCGGCAATGGCGAATTGAGCATCGTGGCCGGCAAGTTCAAGGTGAAGGAAAGCGCCGCCCGCACCGGCCGCAACCCCAAGACCGGCGAAACCATCCAGATTCCGGCCAAGCGCAAGGTGGCGTTCGTCGCCAGCAAGCAATTGAAGGATCGTATCGGCTAAGCGCCCGATCCCGCCTCTATCATTGAAAACGGGCCGCGCAATTTGCGCGGCCCGTTTTGCATGCCAACAAGCTTAGTTTTGTTGCCAGATCAGCCTGGCAATCGCCGCCGAATCCAGCTCGCCATCGCCCTGCTCGACCAATTGATCGATCAAATGCATTGTGCGCTCCGCCGCCGGCAGGCTAATGCCCTGCTCCCGCGCGGTATCCAGCACGATGTGCATATCCTTGGCGTGCAGCTTGGCCTTGAAGCCGGGCGCGTAGTTGTCGTCTATCATGCGCTGGCCATGCACATCCAACACGCGGCTTTGCGCGAAGCCACCCAGCAGCGCGGCCCGTACCGGAGCGGGATCGACATCGCACGCGCGCGCCAGTTTGACGATCTCGGCCACCGCCGCCACCCCCACAGCGACGGCGATCTGGTTGCATGCCTTGGCCACTTGGCCGGCGCCGCTGGCGCCGATGTGGGTAATGGTCTGCCCCATGGCCTGCAGGGCTGGCCGAGCCTTGTCCAAGGCCTCGGCCTTGCCGCCTACCATGATGGTCAGGGTGCCGTTGATGGCCCCCACCTCGCCGCCGGACACCGGACAATCCAAGAAATCGATCCCTTTTTCGGCCAAGGCTGCGGCTATGCGGCGCGCGCCATTCGGCGCGATGGTGCTCATATCCACGCAAACCAGTCCCGGCTGGCCGCCATGAACCGCGCCGCGCTCACCCAGCAACACCTGCTCCACATCGGCCGTATCGGACACATTGGTGACCAGCACGTCGACCTGCGCGGCCAACTCCGCTGGACTCGATGCCCATTCCGCGCCGGCATCCAGCAAAGCCTGGGCACTCTCGCGCTTGCGCGACCAGACGCGGACCGGGTAGCCCGCCTTCAGCAGATTGAGGACACAGGGTCGCCCCATGATGCCAAGACCGATATAACCAATTTGCATGCCATTCTCCCTGCGCGGAAACATAATCGGCTGAGCATAGGCGATTGCGCCGAACGGCGCTAGGGGCTTAACGGTTGCTGACCGGCGCGCGCCGATCGTTGATCCAGTCTTCGAATTCGGTTTGCGCCGAACCCGCCTGCTTTTCCAAGTAGTAGACGAATGCCAGGATTTCAGCGACGGCTCGATACAGTTCAGGGGGGATATGCTTGTCCAGATCAACCTGCATCAACAGCGAGACCAGCTCGGGCGAATCGTGGACGAAAACACCGGCATCCTGCGCGCATTCGATGATGCGTTGCGCCATCTGACCATAGCCCTTGGCCACCACCAGCGGCGAACGATGGCCATCCTGATAAGACAACGCCACCGCAGAGCGGCGCTTGTCGTCATTCTGCTGCTGATTCATTCTGACTCACCGCCAGGCCAGCCAAGGTCAGGCCCGCGGCCTCCATGCCATCGCGCAAACGCGCGGCATGCTGCCTGATCAGCTGGCTCGTATCCTCGTCATCGGCCTTGAAAGACACTTGTACCGACTGTCCAACCAAGCGCACCCTTACCCCCATGCCACCCAGCGCCGGCAAAGCCAGCGATAGACTGGTATTCCACACAGGAATGTCCTCCTGTCCATCACCCTGGCGCTCGTTTTCCATGGGCTCCTGCTGGATTTGCATCTCCATCAGCTGGCCGGGCCAGGCCAGGCCTTGAAACTGCACGGTACGCTGTTCCAAGCCATCCAATTGCCGCTGCACCAAGTGGCCCAGCTCCTGCAATTGCGGCTTGACCACGTTGTTATTCTTTTGCCCCTCATCCAAGGCCTGCATGGTCAGCGTCAACTTGGCCTGCGGCTCCTGTTTCAACTGTTCCAGAGGATGCAGGCCATTGCTGAAGTCCTTGAGATGGGACTCATAGAACAGCCCGCTCTGTTTGACATTCAACTGCAACTGTTTGGCCAATTGCTCCGGCGGGTGCTCGCCGGCATCCAGCTGCAAGGGCAAGTGCTTTGCCGTTACGCCGGCTTCCGCAGCATTCGCACCCTCTCTAGGCGTGCTGAGCAAGGTAGTCAGGTAACGGGATGCGGTGCTGAGCTTGACGGCAACCGAGCTGTCCTGCGGCGGCGGCGTTTCCTTGCCGCCATCCTGCAATTGAAAGGTCAGCGTCGGAGACAGCGACACCACTTTCAGATTCAGGGTATCGCTGGGCAAATGGGTGCCTTGAGGCAGGTTCAGCGTGAACAGCGCGTTCTTGATCAGAACGGCCAACTGATTATTGCCCAGTTGGTCTGCCACCTTGGCCGTCAGCAATTCACCCACCATCAAGGATGGCGCGCTATCCGGCTGGCTGAGCGCTTCCAGCAGCCGGCTGGTATCCACCGAGGTGCGCAGCTGGTTAAGCGTCTGCGCCGTGCCTTGCGAGGCGGTGGAAACGGCGTTGGGTAACGATGGGATCATGAGGTGGGGCTATTACGGTAAAGCGATACGATCAGCTCTGCCTCACTGCGGGAAATCCCACAGCGAGAAGCCACCTCGGAGGCGGTCAGACCCTGGCGTATCATTTCTATGGCTTGATTGTAAGGACTCAATCCCACATCGCCGGTCGCCTGATGATCAAACTTGGACTGCAAGCGCGCCACATCCCGCTGCAGCGCGCTGATTTGCTGCTGCTGCTGGTCCAAATACAGCGAGGTGAGGCTGTCCCGCTTGCTTTCCAGTCGCTGCAATCGCCCGAACAGGTAAACAATGGCCACCGCCAGTACAAGCCACAGCGCAACCATCAGGTACGGAAAGAAGGCGCCGGTCATGGAGAATCCCCTTGGGTGAGCATCCACATTGACTTTAAGTGTATGGCGAAAAATAGCGCAACCCAAGTCAAAACCGGCTCATTCCTCATCCAAGACGTTGGCCCGCCAAGCGGGCCGACATATAGCAACGCAGCATCATGGTTTGTACTGACGATTGAGCTTGGAACTCTGGCTCAAAGCCCTCAACTCATGCTTGACCTGGTCCGCCCAGGAGGCGATCTGCGTCTGCACCTCAAGACGCAAGGCCAACACGCGCTTCAAGGCGTCGCGCTGCTCGGGGCTGAGTTTGTCTCGCTCGCCAGCCTCCAGCCGTTGCAATAGCTGGTGAGTATAGCCTTCATGCAAGGTGAACAATTCAACAAAACGCGGCCGCTCGCGTTGATTGGCCGCTTCCAGCAACTGTTTTGCCAAAGGCTCCAACTGGTCTATTAAATTAGCCAAGCCCTTCGGGGTGGAGGCAAATTGCGCGGGCATGCCTGTCATCACGCTCCTGAACCGGTATTCGCCTCGGCCTGCGCGGCGGAATTGGCTCGGTCAACCTGTTGCCAGGCAGGCAGAATGGTTTCCATCAGGCCTTTGACTTCGGCCAGGATTTCCTTGTCGTTCTTCAGGCTAGCCTTGGCCAAGCGCATCTTCATATAAATGTACAGCTCATTCAGGTTGACCGCGGCCTCGGAGCCTTGCTCCAGGTCCAGCGCAATGCGCAAGCCCTCAAGGATATCGATTGCCTTGCCGATCATCCTGGCTTTTTCATCGAAACGATTGTTGTCAATGGCTAAGCTGGCGGAACTCAGCGCCTTGATCACGCCTTCGTAAAGCATCACGACGATGCCAATCGGACTCGCACCGTATATCGCCGCCTTCAGGGCGTCGTTGGCATATGCCTGATTGAACTGCTTGAGCATTCGTGAATTCAGCATGAGTCACCATCATTTTCTAGGCTTAAGACAGCCAACGCCGCCTTCTGCGATTCTACTTGGAAATCAGGTTGAACAGGCTACTCGAACCTGCCTGCATCTGCGCCAGCGTTTTGTTCAGGTTCGTATACTGCTGCAACAACTGACTTTGCTTGGTATCCAATCTGGCTTGCAGAGAGCTTTGCAGCTGGGCCTCCTGATCCACACGGCTCTTGATCGATGCCTTGCTAGTTTCGATCAAGCCGGTAGGGCCCAGCATGCTGTTGATTGCCTGATTGAAACGCTGGGCAAAACCTGTATTGTTGGCATTGCCAAACAGGTTGGCAACAGCTTGCTTGTCCTTCTTAAGCGCGTCATTGAACGCGTTCTGATCAACCTTCAGCGTGCCATCCTTCTGCAGAGAAATGCCGACTTGCGACAAGAAAGCATACGAATTCACCGGATCCGCGCCCTCCACCCCTACTGACAGCACTTGCTGCAGCCGACTCTGGATATCCAGGATCGAAGCGTTGCCCTTCAGGGCGCCCTTGCGCGCATCCTTTACATCACTGACAACCTGGTTATAGGCATCGACAAATGATTGCAGGTTCTTGTTGATGCCAGCGTTGTCTGAGGCAAGCGAGACCGTAAAACTGCCCTGCTTGTACAAATCGATTTCCACACCGGCCACAGCCGATGATATGCGATTGCTGCCCGCGCTCACCGCTACGCCATTGACGGTCAGGCTGGCGTTCTGGGCATTTTGAGACTCTTTAGCCGCGGCGTCGCTCTGAGTCAGCCCCGCTAGCGTAGAGCCAGCCGTGCTGCCGGAATCATGGTCGCTACCGCCGATGGAGAACTGGTTGTCGGTGCCGGAACTGGCCGCGGTCAGCACCAGTTTGAACTGTTTGTTGTTCTCCACCAAGCTGGCGTTCACACCGATACTGGCGGCATTGATCTTGTCGTTGATGGTTTGCAGGGAAACCGGATCGCCCGGCTTGTCGCGCAGTTTGATGGTCTGCGTCTTGCCATTGATCTGGAAGGTCAGTTGGTCCGGCACGTTATTGATTGCGGCCTTGGTATCGGTGATAGCCTGCCCGCCCGCCTGATCGAATACCAACTGCCGATTGCTCGCCAGATTCTGCACTGATATTTGGAAAGTGCCGGCATTGCCGCCACTGGTCGTCGATACGGCGGCCATCGAGGCATCGCTGACCGATGCCTTGAAAACCTGCAGGAAACGACCAGACGACAGCGAGGTCATCGCCGTCTGCAGCGCGGACAAAGACGAGCTTAGCTTGCCAACGGTACTCAACTGGGTATTGTACTGGTCAGTCTTTCCCAAACTGGCATTCAGTGGCTGCCTTTCCACCATCATCAGCTGGCTGACGATGCCCTGCACATCCAAAACGCCCACGGAACTGGTAATGGCTGTCATGTTGTCCCCATGTTATAGCCGCGTCAGGACAGTTGGATCAGGCTTTGTCCTTCAGCAAGAGTCCTTTGAAGTCGCCGATCGCCTTGGCGATACGCAGCGCCTCTTCAGACGGAATCTGACGAATCACCTTGTTGTTCTCTTTGTCGACGACTTTCACCACCGTTGCGCCGGTGTCCTTGTCGACCGAAAACTGCAAGGAGCTATTGTACAGCGTTGCCGCATTGTTCAACTGGTTCACCGATTCCTGCAGTTGCTTGGGATCGGTTAGCTGTTTTTTCTGCGCATCCGCAGAAGACTGTTGCTGCTGGCTCTGCCCAGCCGCGGCAACTGCCTGTGTGGAATCAGCCAACACGGGCTGATTCTGATCACCCGCAGGCGCCTGAGCCAACTCAACCAACTGTTGACGCTGCACTGGCGCTGCCGACGCAGGCGCAGCAGGCGATAAAATGGACGGGATTTGCATGATCATACTCCTCATGAACGCAGCCCCGGCTGCCCAACCGGAGCTGCACTCTGGCTATACCATCAGGCTACGCTTTACTGCAGCAGCGTCAATGCTGCTTGAGGTATAGTATTCGCTTGCTTCAGAATCGAGGCGCCGGCCTGTTGCAGAATCTGGTTTTTCGTCAGATTAGCCGTTTCCGAGGCAAAGTCCACATCCACAATACGGCTGTTGGCTGCGGTCAGGTTTTGCACATAACTCTGCAGGTTTGCCACCACCGCGTCAAACCGGTTTTGCACCGCACCCCAAGTAGAACGTACAGTGGAGATTTCGGCGATGTCGCTATCCAGCGTGGACAGCAGGGCCGAAGCACCGGACTGCGTAGTAATGTTGATGGTGCCGGTTGCCGTCAGCGAGGAGTTGTAGCTACACAACACGCTGGCCGAAGTCAAGTCCACGGACGAAATCGATACCTGGTTGCTGCTGGCGCCAGACGAACCCACTTGGAAAGTCAGCACCGCGCTACCGGACAACAGCTGCGTGCCGTTGAACTGGGTAGTTTGCACGATACGTGAAATTTCCTGGGTCAGCTGGTCCACTTCGTTTTGCAGCTGCGAACGGTTGGTATTGCTGACGGACGAGTTGGCAGACTGCACCGCGATTTCACGGATACGCTGCAGGTTGTTGGCAATCTGGCCTAACGCGCCTTCGGCGGTTTGGCCGACGGAAGTACCGTCGTTGGCATTCTTGATCGCCTGGTTATTACCACGGATGGCGGACGTCAGGGTCTGCGAAATCGCGAGACCAGCCGCGTCATCCTTGGCACTGTTGACGCGCAGGCCGGAAGACAGGCGTTGCAGCGATTGCGACAGCGACATCTGCGAATTGTTCAGGTTCAGCTGGGCTTGCAGCGACGTGACGTTGGTGTTGACGGTAATGGCCATGATGACTCTCCTGGTGCTCTATGTGTGGGCAAAGTAACTTGCTTACACCACTTATCGACCAGGACGAACCGAACTTTACGGTGAAAATGTGAATTTTCACACTTGACTTTCCGTCAACACTGCCAGCCTGTCATCTCATCCGTTTTCCTCCAGCCTACACCTATTTTCATGTCACTCCGCGGCGGCAAGCCACCGCGGAGTCCAACCTATCCAGCTTTATTGCAGAAGCGTCAGCGCCGCTTGCGGCAGCGAGTTGGCCTGCTTCAGAATGGAACCACCAGCTTGTTGCAGAATCTGGTTCTTGGTCAGGTTGGCGGTTTCCGACGCGAAGTCCACATCCATGATACGGCTATTAGCAGCCGTCAGGTTCTGGGTATAGTTGCTAAGGTTGCTCACCACCGCGTCGAAACGGTTCATGACCGAACCAAAGGTGGAACGCACATCGGAAATTTTGGCAATGTCTGCGTCCAGGGAAGCCAGCACGCCAGAAGCGCCGCTCTGGGTCGTTACGTCAATGATCTTCTTGGCATTGAGATCGGTACTATATGAAAACAACGCCGGCACGCCCTTTTGTGCCTTGGTCAAAGCCGCATTGGCTGCGGCAGTCTTATCAGCATCCGTCCCCGCTGCTACAAGTTGTCCAAGCGCAGTTTTCACAGCACTCAAGTGATTGTCACTCGCGCCTTTATCCGTCACAACTTTATATGCTGCAGTCAAAGCAGTATTAGCATTATCCAAAGCCGTCTGTTTAGTAGCCTTGTCAGCCGGAAGAGCACTAGCCAAGTCTTTTTGCGCCTGGTCGACGGCAAGATATTTCGTCTTGATATCATCCCAGTCACCCTGGGCCGCAGTACTTTTGGGATCGTCGACGCTTTGGGTCATATCGACAGTCTGGATGTTAATCTGATTGTCAGACGCGCCCTTGGAACCAACTTGGAACAACAGATTGGCGCCGCCGGAAAGCAATTTGGTGCCGTTGAATTCTGAAGTCTGGATAGTGCGGGAGATTTCCTGGGTCAGCTGATCCACCTCGCGCTGCAGCTGGGAACGGTTGTTATCATTAATGCCGCCATTGGATGCCTGCACCGCGATTTCACGGATACGCTGCAGATTGTTGGCGATTTGACCCAACGAACCTTCGGCTGTCTGGCCAACCGAAACGCCGTCGTTGGCATTGCGCATCGCTTGGTTATTGCCCCGAATGGCAGAGCCCAGGGTTTGAGAAATTGCCATGCCAGCAGCATCGTCTTTGGCGCTATTGATGCGAAGGCCGGAGGACAAACGCTGCAAAGACTGATTCAGCATCTGGCTGGAGTTATTGAGGTTGTACTGCGCGCCCAGCGAGGCCAGGTTGTTATTAACGGTGATTGCCATTTGATTCCCCTTGTCGGCTCCACGGCCGGTAATGATTCTTGCCTGATGGACAAGAGATCGGCCTGACAAGGGAAATGCTTATGAAAATGGTATTATTACCAAATAATCCCATTAAAGATGGAAATAGAAAAAGAAAATGGCCCCGAAGGGCCACCAAGCAGACAATGCCTCTATCTAGCCATGCAGAATCTGGAACCAGTCCTCATAGTGATCCTCCAGCCAATAGTGCTGATTGAACCAGGCTCGCAGCACATCGCCTTCCTTCGCTAGCGCGTCCAGATCATGAACGCGGGAACGTATCGCCTCGATCCAGGCATCCGCCCGATTAGGCACCCGGCATACCGGCGCATTATTAGTCTGGTACGGGTAGATGTCGGTACACACCACTGGCCAGCCCAGCACGCCATACTCCAGCAAGCGCAAGTTGCTCTTGGCCTCGTTAAACGGGTTCAGCTCTAGAGGCGCGACGGCGAGGTCGAGATTCAAGCTCGCCACTTTTGCCGCGTAGTCGGCGAAAGTCACAGCATGGTGCATCTCGGCCACATACGGGCGGAACTGCGGCAAACACATGCCCATGAAGACCCAATCCACCTCCTGATAAGTTGCCTGGATCACCTCATGGATCAACTCCAAGTCGCCGCGGTGCTGGCCAGCGCCGACCCAGCCGACGCGGGGCTTCTTGCCCGCGCGCCGCTCTGATTTCAAATCGCCCCAGATGGTTTTGCGCAGCCGGTTCGGCACCACCGCCACATCGCCAACCATTTTCTGGATGAAGTCCGCCAAGGGTTGGGTGGACACTACTGCAGCATCGCACAGCTTCAACACGCGGCGCAGCCGCTGCTTGGCATCAGGATAGTGACGCGACCAGTGGTCATGAAGGCTGCTCTTTTCCGGCACCCCACCCACCAGGTCATCCAGGCCAAAGACGATGCGCAAATCGGGAATGTACTTGCGATAAGCATCCATCGTCTCGTAAATGTAATCGCTGATGCCCGTATGCAGCAGGACGGTATCTGGCGCCTGTCTGGCCAGTTCAATCACAGTCGGAATGCCTGCAGATGGCTGGTGGATTTCGCCATCGAGCTTGCCTTTTTCCTGCAACACGGTAAGCGGTTGGCTCAAACGGTATTCGCCGCTGCCGCCCGGCACCGGTATCCCCAACACTCGCTTGCGACCGGGTAACTCCGGATCCCATGCGACAATCCGATCAGACTCAATCAGCACCCGCTTGTTACGCAGGGATAAGTGACGGTTGAACCCCGGATCTCGCTGAAACACCGACATCCAGCGCTCCAGCATCGCCTCCATCTCCTCGCGTTCGCGCACTGCCGCCCTCAGGGCAGGCCTTGGGTCTGTAGTTACACGGCCAATACTTTTGGCATGGTGGTGATACAGCACCACGAAGGGGTTGTACACATTACGCAAACCGCCTGCCTGTATCCGTAAGCAGAAATCGACATCGTTGAAGCAGACCGTGAATGTCTTCTCATCCATACCGCCTACCGCGTCGTAAATCTGTTTTTCCACCAGCAAGCACGCGGCAGTCACCGCCGAGTAATTTTGCATGGTGAGGCTGCGATTCAGATAACCCGGATAAAGGTAGTCCATCCCTTCGAATACATGATCGGCCACGGAGTACATGCCGCCAGGCATGCCCAACACAATGCCCGCATGCTGTACGCGGCCGACCTCTGGATACAACAGGCGCGCGCCTACCGCCCCCACACCCGGCTGCTGCGCGGTAGCCAGCATCCGTTCCAACCAGTTGTCGAAGATCACCTCGGTATCGTTGTTCAGCAACAACAGATAGTCGCCCCTTGCCTCGCGCGCGCCCACATTGCACTGAGCAGAGAAATTGAAGGGGTGTTCATAGCTGAGAATACGGATCCGCTCCGGATATTGCGCCTGAATCTTGTCGTAATATTCGAAGGTTTCAGGATTTTCCGAAGCATTGTCGACAATCAATACTTCAAAATTCTGGTAGCTGGTAATGCCAAACAAGCTTTCCAAGCAAGGCTCCAAGCACTCCAGCTTGTCCTTGTTGGGAATGATGATGGAAACCAGCGGCGTATCCAATAATTGGTACTGGTAATAGAACGTGCTTGGCACCAGACCTTCGCTGACTTTCACCGGCAGGCCGCAACGCTGGGCATGACTTTCCAATGCAACCAAGCGCGAAGCATTTCCCAGCTTGTCAAGCTTCGGATCCAGCCATGGCATGGAAATCAACACATCGTCGATGTGGCCGATGCACTCACGGTCCCATCTTTCAAACATCCGCAGCAACGCATCGTAGCAATGTGCGCGTGGATAGGATTGGAAACCGCCGATCATGGCAATGGCTTCCGACTTGAATGCCACCGCATAACCGATGTAATCCATCGAACGCAGGTATTCTGGCGAGAAATCCGGCAAGAATGAAGGGCGGAAACGCTTGCCCATCGGCGAAATCACATCATGGTCGCAATAGATCGCGCCATATTCCGGATGCGCATGGATTTCCTCACCGATACGGGCCAGCGCATTCGGCTGCAGGCAGGCGCCCGCAGGCAACAACATCACCCAATCCGACGGCACGTCGGCGATGACGCCGTTGATGGCATCCGTCACCTGCTGCTCATCATCCAGGCTCTCCAGCTGCAACCAACCCAGTTGGGGACTACTGCTGAATATTGGGTCTGGCTCCGGAGTGTCTCCAATCACGATCAGCCGCCAATTGCGGTACAGCAGCTTCTCCATCGCGGCAAAGCTCTCCGACAGGCGTTTCAGCCGGTCAGCCGACGCTAGCATGATTATATTGAACAACGGAACATGACTCCATGCCAACATCATTCTTTCAGCCAGCTGTTCCGCGTGCACCTCTCGAATCTCGTGCCGCTTCACCCATTTCCGGTATGCCTTCAAACCATCGACATCATTTTCTGCCAGGGTATAAGTGATAGGCCGGCCAGGCTGCAACAGCGGCAGAGGTTTCAGATGATCAGGCAGCAGTTCTGAATATTTGGCCAGCAGCTCACCAATTTTGCCATCCAGTAGACGGTTCTCCAGCACATGCTGACGGGCGGCCTCCGCCTGCCGCAACCGCAACTGGGGATCGTCAATCAGCTTGCTAATTCCTGCAATCCACCCCTCTTCTGTATTTTCGACGACAGTCGCTAAACCCGTATCCTTCAGATGCGCGTAAGGGACCACATCAGAAACGACCGAAGCCGCGCCGACAACCGAATATTCCCTGTCTCTTATACACATCTCCGAGCCCACGAGACTCCGCCA